>JBJTBK010000067.1:0-3153 GCA_046091245.1 Nevskiaceae bacterium
CTTCGATGCTCATGGGTTGTTTTGGGCTTGAGCGGGCTTCATTCCCACTCGAGCGCGCCTTTCTTCCACAGGTAGACGAACCCAAGAACCAGCTCGAGAATGAAGATCAGCACCACGACCAGCGCTCCGGGACCGAGTTCACGGGCAACCGCGGCCCACGGAAACAGCAGCGCCGTCTCCAGGTCGAAGATGATGAACAGTATGGCCACGAGGTAGTAGCGCACATCGAACTTCATGCGCGTGTCTTCGAAAGCCTCGAAGCCGCACTCGTAGGCCGAGAGCTTCTGCGCGTCGTTCGGAGCGCGACTGAAGTATCGACCGAAGCCTGTGCCGAGCAGCAACAATACGGCTGCAAGACCTGAGGCCACCAATAGGAAAATCAACGCCGGCAAGTAATTCGACAACATTCACCCGCTCCCGCACACGCGTGGCTGGTGTGCCACGCAACCCCCGTGCTGCAAGCGTCGCGGATTGTAGCAGGAGATGAACCGGAGTTGGTGCGGTCGGGGAGACTCGAACTCCCACACCTTTCGGCGCTAGCCCCTCAAGCTAGTGTGTCTACCAATTCCACCACGACCGCAATGTCGTCTGACGTGACTGCTGCGTCACTGCCCCGGAGTGACCGGCGCCGCTGGAGCGGGCACCGAGGGGATCACTTCCGTCGTTGCGCCCTGCTCGAGCAACCCTTTCGAGGTGTCGACGGTGGGACGCGTACCGAGCCAGGCGAGCGCCAGGCTGTTGATCATGAAGATGGCGGCGAACACCGCCGTCGAGCGCGAAAGGCCCGTGGTTGCGCCGCGCGCACCGAACACGCTGCCCGAGGCACCCGCGCCAAACCCTGCGCCCGCGTCAGCACCACGGCCGCGTTGCAGCAGCACGAGCGCGATGATCGCGAGCGATACGAAAACCTGCACGATGGTCAACGCAGTCAGCAACATGTTCTTCCGAACCTCACACCGCAGCCGCCGCGACGATCGCGACGAACTCCTCCGCTTTCAGGGATGCTCCACCGACGAGACCTCCGTCAACATCCGGCATCGCGAACAATTCGCGCGCATTGCCGGCTTTGACGCTGCCGCCATAGAGCACCCTCAGCGAGCCGGCGATTATAGCATCGTGTTCGGCGATTCGACCACGGATGAAGGCATGCACCTCCTGCGCCTGCGCCGGGGTGGCCGTGCGCCCCGTGCCAATAGCCCAGACGGGCTCGTAGGCGATCAGCCCTTGGCCGAGGGCGGCGAGCCCGCAATGCGCGATCACGGCGTCAAGCTGGCGGGCGACCACCGCAGACGTGGTGCCGGCATCACGCTCCTGCAGCGTCTCGCCGACGCACAAAATCGGTGTCAGCCCAGCCGCGAGGGCTGCGGCATATTTGCGCGCTACGAGCTCATCGCTCTCGCCATACAGCGCGCGTCGCTCTGAATGCCCGACGATCACGTGGCTGCAGCCCACTTCGCGCAGCATCTGCCCCGCGATCTCGCCGGTATAGGCGCCCTGCCCGGTTTCAGCGCAGAGGTTCTGGGCACCGAGCGCGACGCCTGAATCGCCGAGTTGGCCCGCCACCGTCGAGAGATACACGAAGGGCGGACACACCAGCGTGTCAACGGCGGCCGTTACACCACCCTGCGATGCCAGCCCCTGCCGAAGACCCTCAACGAGCGTCGCATTGGCCGCGCCCGATCCATACATTTTCCAGTTGCCCGCTACCATGGGTCGACGAGTCTTCATCCGCGTACCTCCGCAGCCACATCGCGCACGATGCGCGCCAGTTGCTCCGCGTGCTGTCGGGCCTCCTCCGCATCCTCGAGCTCGACCATCACGCGTATCAGCGCCTCCGTCCCAGACGCACGGAGCACGATCCGCCCCCGCCCCTCGAGCGAGCGGGACAACTCGGCCGCCGCATCACTCACGCGCGGCACGCCGTAAGGATCGAAACGACGCGCCACCCGCACGTTGACCGAATGCTGTGCCAATAACGGCAGCGCGGAGGTCAGTTCGGCAAGTGAGGCACCGGTGCTGCGCATCACCGCAAGCACCTGCAGCGCCGCCACCATGGCATCGCCGGTGGTGGCGTGATCGAGTGTCAGCAGATGCCCCGAGGGTTCGCCGCCCAGCACACCGCCGGTTTCGCGTAGCTTGGCGAGCACGTATCGATCGCCGACGGCAGCACGATGGAACTCGATGCCCCGTTCGCGCAACGCGCGCTCCAAACCATAATTGCTCATCAACGTGCCGACCACCGGCCCCTGCAAATTGCCCGCGGCATGCCGCGCCGTGGCGATGACAAAGAGCAGCTGATCGCCGTCGACCTTGCGCCCAAGGTGATCGACCATCACCAGTCGATCGCCGTCGCCATCCAGTGCGATGCCCACTTGCGCCCTTACGCCGGGCACGGTCAGCTGCAACAACTGCGGCGCCGTCGACCCGCAGCCATCATTGATGTTGCGTCCGTTCGGCGAACAACCGATCGGCACGATCTCGGCGCCCAGATCCGTGAGGATGCGCGGCGCGACTTTGTAGCCTGCGCCGTGCGCACAATCGATGACGATTTTCATGCCCTCGAGATTGATGCCAGACGGCAGCGTCGAGATGCAGAAGTCCTGATAGGCCTTACGAGTTTTGTCGACGCGGGAGGCGCGACCGAGCGCTCGCGACTCGAGCGTGATCGGCGGTTTCTCGAGTTCGGCCTCGATGCGCGCCTCGGCTTCATCCGACAGCTTGCCGCCCTCGCCGTCGAAGAACTTGATGCCATTGTCGTAATACGGATTGTGCGAGGCGCTGATGACCACGCCGAACTGACACCCGAAGTGGCGCGTCATGAACGCGATACCAGGGGTCGGCAGTGGCCCGATCAGCCGCACATCCAAGCCCGCCGCCACGAAACCCGCTTCGAGCGCCGCTTCAAACATATAGCCCGACAGGCGCGTGTCTTTACCCATGAGCACGCTGCCCCCTTCAGGGGCGAGCACACGCGCCGCGGCACTGGCGAGGCGCACCACGAAATCCACGGTGAGTGGCAGCTCACCCACCTTGCCGCGAACGCCATCGGTTCCAAAGTACTGTCTGCTCAAGGCTCTCTCCTGCCGATCGCGGCCCAGACCTTCAACGCATCGACGGTCTGCGGCACGTCATGGGCGCGAATGATACGCGCTC
>JBJTBK010000068.1:0-6192 GCA_046091245.1 Nevskiaceae bacterium
GGGATCAGTTGCCACAGCGGCAGGGCCTGGGCACAGTGGCGGCGTCGCTGGCGAACACGACCGCATCGACCACGCCGTTGATCAGCGTGCGTACGGTGAAGTCACGGTAAGAGAATGGTGGCCAGAGTCGGAATCGAACCAACGACACGCGGATTTTCAGTCCGCTGCTCTACCAACTGAGCTATCTGGCCTTGCTGGACGCACCCCCCGACTGGGGACCGGGATGAGACTCGCGCCGCCCTACGACGTCAAGCCGTGCGAGGTGCAACTGACTGATTATTCTGGGCTTTGAGCCATCCAGACGCTGCGGCCGCGTGCGATGGTTTCGAGCACTCGAAGCTCTCGCAGGGCCTCGGGGTCGGTGCCCAGCGGATCGGCAGAGAGGCGCACGAAATCGGCCTGTTTGCCCACCTCGATAGTGCCTTTCATCTCGCCATCGCCTTGCTGGCGGGCGGCGTTGATCGTGAGGCCCTGCAGCGCCTCCCAGACCGTCAGACGCTGCGCAGGCCCGAGGATGTCGCCGCTCCGCGTGCGGCGCGAGGTCGCAGACCACAGGGTGCGCAGCATGTCCGGCGGTACGACGGGAGTGTCGGTGTGCAGCGTGAACGAGAGGCCGCGATCAATGGCTGAACGCGTCGGGCTGATGCGATCGGCGCGCGGTGCACCCAGCGTCTCCTCGCGGTGCCAATCGCCCCAGTAAAACGTGTGCCCGACAAAGAATGACGGCGTCATGCCGAGCGCCGCCATGCGATCAAGCTGATCATCACGCACCGTCTGAGCGTGGATCATGACGACGCCGGGGATGGTGGCGGCGGGCCCCTGCGCAGCAGGCGGCGTCGCAACGGGCACTGAGGTCTTGGCCAGCGCGACTGCGTCGATGAGCATCTGCGCGGCCGCATCACCGTTGGCATGCGCGAGCACCGGGACACCCTGGGTTGCCGCCTCGCTGATGGCACGATCCACTGCGGCCGCTGGCAGCGTCGGATAACCCACGTAGTCCTTCGTCTGCCCCGCCGGTGGAACGCGATACGGTTGGGACAGAAACGCTGTCTTGCCCTGCGGGCTGCCATCCAGGATCAGCTTGACGCCATAGTGCTTGATACGGTTTTTATAGCTTTTCTCGGCGACGAATTTTTTGAGGTCGAGGCTGACAGGCGACCAGATGGAGTAGGTCACTACATCGAGGGTCAACAAATTCCGGCGCCCTGCCTCATCCAGCAGCGCGCGCGACGGCGGCGTGAGCGCCCCATCCTGCACGCTGGTCACGCCTTGGCTCGCGTAATAACGCAGCGCTTGCACCAGATCACCCAGCGCAGCCTCAGGCGGCGGCTGAGGAACTTTGCTGCGCACGAGACCGAACGCGGACTCCTCCAACACGCCGTTGGGTTCGCGAGAACCTTCGCGGCGACGAATCACGCCGCCACTCGGATCCGGCGTCGCGGCATCCACGCCGGCAAGCGCCAGCATCGCCGAGTTTGCGGCTGCGAGATGTCCCGAGACATGCGCCAACAAGATAGGATGTTGCGTCGATACGGCATCGAGGTCTTCACGCGTGGGATGGCGGCGCTCATTCAACTGCGCATCGTCATACCCACGACCCACCACCACAGTTCCCGGTGCCAAGCTCCGATCCGCGATGAACTGGCGTAGCACCCGCTGGATGTCTGCGATGTTGCGCACAACGCCAACCGGAGGCACCGACAAATCCGCCAAACTTTGCGTGGCGGCTGTGGCGGTGAGATGGCCGTGCGCGTCGATGAAGCCTGGCAACAACACGCTCGAACCGAGCTCGACCACTCGGGTACCGCCCACCCGATGGCGCAGCACCTCGGATCGCGAGCCCACCGCGATGATGCGCTCGCCGGCAACGGCTACGGCCTCAGCCCGCGAACGGGGATCTCCGGGCGCACCGGCCATGGTCACGATTGCGCCCACGTAGATGGTGTCGGCGGGATTAGAGATTGGCGCCGACGCCCGCGTTGCCGCCGGCACCGAAGCACTGGCCCCCAACAGCAAAGAAACGGCGAGTGCGCCGCAAATGATGTGCTTCATGCTGTCGATCCGCAGAAACCTATGCGCTGTTCAACCGGCGGGAGGCGCCACGAACCCCTCGGGTTTGACGGCGCCGGCACCAAAGAGAAATTTCTCCATCTCGCCCTCGAGAAACTTCCGCGCCTTCGGCTCGATCGGTACGAGTCGATATTCATTGATCAGCATCGTTTGATGGGCCACCCAGCGTTGCCAGCCCTCCTTGGAAACTTGACGCCAGATGCGGACGCCGAGCTCGCCCGGGTAAACGACGCGCTCGAGACCCGGTGCGGACTTTTTCAAGACGACGCAATCAACCATGCGGACGGACGAGTCAGCCATGCAAAGAATTCCTCGAATTGATCATCGGCTGCCCGAGCAGATTGTCGAGCAGTTGTTTGGCGGGTGCGGGCAAACCGACCCGCACTACACTCTCACGCGGGTTATACCAGAGGACACCTGAGGGCTCCATCACGGCATCGGGCACAGCATCGGAAGCCACATTGCGCAACAGCAGCGGCGTGATCGCGAGATCGAAGTGCGTGAAGACATGATCGATGGTGCCGAGCGACTCGAGCCCACTCGCCTCCACCGCGAACCGTTGCCGCGCATAGCTCGCAGCGGCCGTCGCCGTGTCGAACTGCAACGGACACCACAAGCCGCCCCAAATGCCGCGCTCCGGTCTTCGCTCGAGCAGCACACGCCCGTCAGCATCGATCGGTAACAACCACCAACAGGCGCGAGCGGGCCGAGCTTTGCGCCCCGCGCGTGGCTTGGGTGAGGGGATCTCGTGCTGGCGGGCGGAGGCACGGGTCAGGCACTGTGTCGAAACGGGGCACAGCGCGCAGGCTGGATTGCGCCGACTGCACACCGTGGCGCCGAGATCCATGATGGCCTGGGTATACGTCGCGACATCCTGCGCAGGCGTGCAGGCATCGGCCAGCGCCCATAGCTTCTGCTCTACGGCGCGCTGCGCCGCGTTACCTTCGATGGCAAAGACTCGGGCGAGCACTCGCTTGACGTTGCCGTCGAGGATCGGCTGCCGCTCGTCGTAGGCGAGCGCGAGAATGGCTCCGGCCGTCGAGCGGCCGATGCCCGGTAGCTCAGCCACCTCTGCAAAGTGGCGCGGAAACTCGCCGCCAAATCGCTCACAGATCTGCCGCGCTGCGCGGTGCAGGTTGCGCGCGCGTGCGTAGTAGCCAAGCCCCGTCCACAGGTGCAGCACATCATCGATCGGCGCAGCAGCCAGCTCGCGCACCGTGGGAAAGCGTGCCATGAAGCGCTCAAAGTAACCGATCACCGTCGCCACTTGCGTTTGCTGCAACATGATCTCGGAGACCCAAACGCGATACGCGCTGCGAGCACACTGCCAGGGCAGGTCCTGCCGCCCGCTGCGTCGCTGCCATGCGACCAGCATCGGACCCAGTTGCGTGGGGTCGATGGAATTCTCGGGGACATCGAGGGCGGACGTCATGACCCACGCATTGTAGAGTGCCGCTGCCAGCCTGTGTCCGACCTGAGGTCAAGCGAACCTACGGCTCTCACGCGTACCGTCGATCGGCTCTAAAACGACGGAGGAAACAACGACGGATTCGGAGGCACCGATGGGCGAGCAATCCAACGCATTCTTTGCCGTACCGCAGCGGCAGCACGACATGCTGGTGACACCCGATCGCGACGAGACAGCGCGCCAGGAGTTTGTGCGCGGCTTCAAGGCGTTCATCCAAAGCGGCATCGTGCCTGGCATCCACGCGAGCTATCACAACGAGGTCACACCAGCGTTTGAAAGACAAGCCGGGCGCAGTCCACGCGATCGCCACGAGATTCGCGACTTGATGGTCAAGCACCCGCTGTTTCAGACATATGCCTCACTACAACGGGTCAGCCAAGAGCTGCTCTGGGACGTGGTGCTCGATTCGGTCGAACGTGAACTGCCCGCTCTCGTTGATCAGGCCGGCGCACGTAATGCAGGTACCCCCCTCGGTTCACTCACGCTCGATCCTTCACTCACGCTGCCGAAGTACGCCGTGGGCGTCGACATCCATTGCATGCCGGGGGGCTACGGACGAGACGCGGGTGCAGGCGATGTGGCCGCGGGGGCCCTCTACGATCGCGGTGTCTACCTCTATGCGCTCGGCATGATGGGACCACTCAACGACGACATCGGCGGTTCGGCCGCCAAGTTCGTGCGCGATCGATACCCCGATTTCAAACCGCAGCGCATTCTCGACTTGGGCTGTACGGTGGGCCATAGCACCCTGCCCTTCGTCGATGCGTTCCCGGAGGCGGAAGTGCACGCCGTCGATATTGGTGCCGCGCTGCTGCGGTATGCGCACGCGCGCGCTGAGTCGCTCGGCAAAGCCGTGCACTTCTCGCAGCAAGATGCCAGTCACACGCGCTTTCCAGACGGGCACTTCGATCTCATCACCTCATCGATTCTGTTCCATGAGACCTCGGCCAAGGCACTGCCCGCGATCATCCGCGAGTGCTATCGCTTGCTGGCACCAGGCGGAATGGCGGTGCATGGCGATCTGCCACCGTTCTGGGCGATGGATGAGTTCAACCAGTTCATGCTCGACTGCGAGACTTACTACAACAACGAGCCCTACTGGGGTGCGATGCGAGAGGTCGATCAAGTCGCCCTCAGCGTGCAAGCGGGCTTCGCGCCGCAGCAGGTGGAGTTTTGCATGGCACCTTCGGCATATCGCGCCGCGGCGGGCCATCACCGCGATTTTCAGGCCGGCGAGTTTGCACCGGGTGACGCTTGGCAAGTATTGGTAACTCGCAAATGAGCACCCCAAAGGTCAAACGCAGCATCAAGGGGCGTCGTCCGCAGTTTTTCGCGGATCGCGAGGTCGACCGGCTGCACGGCATGATGATGGCCATGGCCACCGAGATGGCTGTGCTCTACCAACGCATCGACAGCATGGAGCGTGTGGCGGCGCGCAAGGGCGTGATCCTGACCGAGGAACTCGCCGCCTTCGAACCCGACCCTGCCGTGCAAGCCGAACGCGAAGCGTGGCGCCAACAGTTCCTGCAGCGCATGTTTTATCTCTATCGCGAGGAACTGGACGATCGACTCGCGCAAGAGGACGATACGGAGTACCAACGCTTCCTCGACGAGATCGCTCGCTAGACCATGGTCCGATTGATATTCCGCGGCGCGCTGCTGAGCGCCGTGTTGCTCATCGCCCAGCCGCTGCAGGCGGCAACGTCCACGCCGTCGCTCGCGCCACCCGATGCGATGGGAGAATTACTGCGCGAGCGGTTAGATACTCTGGGCTCGGGCCAGCCCGTCACCGTGGCGGGCGAAAGCCTCATCGCCACGCGCTCGCTCGGCAAGTTGTACGAGTTGAACGCCTATCGGCCTTACTGGGATGCCACGCGTCTGCAGTCGCTGGTGCAGTTGCTGGCGGATATCGAGGACGATGGCCTGCGCCCCACCGACTATCACCTTGCCCCGCTGGAGCGTCTGCGAACACTACCGAACCCGAGCGCACTCGAGCGCGTGGCGCTCGAGCTGCTGGCCTCCGATGCCTATGCCCTGATCGTGTATCACCTGTACTTCGGCAAGGTCGACCCGGTATCGCTGGATTCGAACTGGAATTTCGATACCCGCGACATCCGTGATGTCGATCCAGTGCGCTTCGTGCACGAAGCGATTCGTGGCAATCGCGTTCGCAGCAGCATCGAGCTCGTGCGCCCATCGCATTGGATGTATCAGGCCGGGCGCGAGGCGCTGGCGGCCTATCGACAGATCGCCGCCCTCGGCGGTTGGCCGACCATTTCCGGTGGCCCTACACTGAAACCCGGCATGAGCGATGCGCGGATCGCCGTACTGCGTCGACGCTTGGTCATCAGCGGTGATTTGGCTGCCGTGGGTGCAAGCTCGAGCCCGCGCAGCGGCAGCGCCGAAGATTTCTTTGACTCACAACTCGAGGCTGCATTGCGTCACTCGCAGCGCAGGCATCGGTTCGCCGTCGACGGCTCGCTCGGACCCGCGACGCTGCAGGCACTCAACGTACCCGTTGATCAACGCATCGCTCAGCTGCGGGTCAATCTGGAGCGTGGTCGTCAGGTGCTGGACGAAATCAATGATGGCGATCTCGTAATAGTCGATATCGCCGGCTTCGAGGTGCAATTCGTTAGCGACCGCAAGCGGAG
>JBJTBK010000069.1:0-2383 GCA_046091245.1 Nevskiaceae bacterium
GTCGAGGACCTGCATTTCACCGACGCGCTGACCCGCTTTTAACGGCGCGGTCAGCGGCTCATCGAGGCGCGTGGTCGTGCGCAGGCGCGAGAGACCGCCGCGCGCGATCGTGGCGCTGACATTACTCTGCGGCGCTACGACAATGTCTTGCTCAGTGCTTTTGTACAGCCTCGGTCGCAACACCATCTCGCCCGCTTTGCGTAGGGTGACGGTTTCGTAGAAAGCGAACCCGTAGTTGAGAAGTGCTGCGCTCACATCTTCGCGCGCTTTCGGTGACTCGGTGCCGAAAATCGTGGCGATCATGCGCGTACCATTACGCTCGGCGGAACTCGCGAGGCAATAACCGGCCGAATCGGTGTGGCCTGTCTTGATGCCATCGACCGTGGGGTCACGGTAAAGCAGTCCGTTGCGGTTGCCTTGGCGGATGTTGTTCCACACGAACTCGCGCTGTGAATACCAGCGGTAGAACTGCGGAAATTCGCGAATCATGGCGCGCGAGAGAAGGGCGATGTCGCGAGCCGTGGTGTACAGCGCCGGATCGGGCAAGCCGGTGGCGTTGGTGAAACTCGAATTTTTCATGCCGAGCTGCTTGGCTTGCTCGGTCATCAACTGCGCGAAGGTCGCCTCCGACCCGGCCAGCCGCTCGGCGATGGCGACGGCCGCATCGTTACCTGACTGCACGATCATGCCCTGCAACAGCACTTCCGCCGGTACCTGATCGCCGACGTTGAGAAAGGTTCGCGATCCTTCCGAGCGCCACGCGCTCACGCTGATCACGATTCGATCGTCGAGTTTCAAGCGGCCCTCGGCCAAGGCCCGAAATGCGACGTAAGCCGTCATGAGTTTGGTGATGCTCGCGGGTTCAACGCGCTGATCCGCATTGCGCTCGGCGAGCACTCGGCCGGTCGCATGGTCGATCAATACATACGAGCGCCCAGCCACCTCGGGCGGTGGCGGAATAGGCGTTGCCGCCGTGGTCGCGGCCGATACGGCGCCGGACAACAGGGCAAGACAACAGAGGGCGACACAGAGAGGGCGAGTGAACATCCAGCTCAAAATAGACTCCGCGAAATCAAGTGGCAAAAACACGAGACGACATTGTAGCCGCCTCACTCATGCGCCGGACGTGCATCCGGCACTCCGAGCAGTCGCAGTCGCTCGATCATGTCGTCCGCCTCGACAGCGTTGTCGAGTGGGCCGACTTGAACGCGGTACACCACTCGATCACCGATCCGCGCCTCGCGGATGACGGCATTACGGATGCCCGACTGTGCCAGCCGACGCGTCATCGTCTCGGCGTTGGCGCGTGAACCGAACGAGCCGGTCTGCAGAAAACGGGAGCTGATGCCAAGACCCGGCGGCTCGACGGTTGGCGCAGGCCCCGGTCCAGGCCCGGGCACAACTACGGGCACGGGCGCGACAGTCACAGGAACGGGCGGCACCACAGGCGCTGCGGCTGTCGGTCGAGCCGAGTCGGTATCACCGGGCTGCAGCACACGGATTTCCACCGGCGCGGTCCCCGTGCCGACCATACCGAGCTTGTGGGCTGCCGTGTACGACAGATCGATGATGCGATCGCCAACAAAGGGTCCGCGATCATTGACGCGCACGACGACGGAGCGCCCGTTACCCAAGTGGGTGACGCGCACGTAGCTTGGGATCGGCAGCGTCTTGTGGGCGGCGGTCATGGAATACATATCGTAGGGTTCGCCGCTCGAGGTGCGCTCGGCGTGAAACCCCGGCCCATACCAAGAGGCCAGTCCCCTTTCAGTGTGACCACGAGCGGATTTCATCACCCGGTATTTTTTACCGAAGACTTCGTAGGTCTCCGGGTTGCCGTAACGACTGCGCGGCTCGGTTCGGGGGACGGCATCGGGAATCGAGTCGAGATCACGCGGCGGTTTGGGTACACCTGCAGGTGGCCGTTGCGGTGTCTCCGGTGCTCGCCGCAGCAGCGTGCAGCCTTGCAGCACGAGCAGCGACAGCAGCAGGATCGGCGCGACGCGACGCATTTACGGTGCTTTGGGCGAAGGCGCCGCCGTCTGTTGCCGGATCGCCGCTGCCAGATCGTTCACCGCCATCGCGTAAAGAATGCTGCGGTTGTAGCGGGTGATGACATGGAAGTTCTTCAGCCCCACGCGTGCGCCCGGTCGGTCGGCCAGTTCAGCCGGAATGAGCATCGCCGGGGTATCGGGCGGGAGCGCGGACTCGAGGGTCACGCCCTTAGTCCGCAACCCCTCCAGGGTGTCGTTCAAGTCAAGATTACGGCGCTCCAACGTCGCGATGAGCTCAGGCGGCACCGTGGCCTCGAGCACTGCCGCTGTATCGCGCTGCCACCCGTGCGCGGTGAAGTAGTTGGCGACGCTGCCGATCACGTCATCCC
>JBJTBK010000070.1:0-5885 GCA_046091245.1 Nevskiaceae bacterium
TCTACCACAACACGACAGAACAGATCGCCCCGGTCGCCACCGCGCACCGGTTTGACGCCCTTGTCGCGCAAGCGAAAGACGCGCCCCGACTGCGTTTCAGCCGGAATCTTCAGTGACACTTCGCTCTCAAGCGTGGGCACGTTGACCGCACCACCGAGCACTGCGGTCGCAAAACTCACCGGCACTTCGCAGGACAGATCGTCACCCTCCCGCTCGAAGATCGGGTGTGGCTTGACGTTCATCTCGATGAACAGATCGCCCGGCGGACCGCCGTTGCGACCCGCTTCGCCCTCGCCACCTAAACGGATGCGATCGCCGGTAGAGACTCCCGCAGGCACCTTCACCGACAGCTTGCGAGTACGCCGAATGCGCCCTTGACCCAAGCAGGTGTCGCAGGGATTTTTGACGATACGCCCCGTGCCGCGGCAGCGATTGCAGGGCTGCTGCAACTGGAAAAAACCCTGCGAGATGCGCATCTGGCCTGAGCCTTGGCACTGATCGCAGGTGGTCGGCGAGTGACCCTTCGCGGCACCGCTGCCATGACAGGTCTCGCATTCCATGAGCCGCGGACTCTCGATTTCGGTGGTGTAACCGAACACGGCCTGCGGCAACTCGAGTTCGAGCTCGTAGCGTAGATCAGCACCCCGAAACACCTGCGAGCGACCGCCGCGACGGCCACCGCCGAAGATGTCGCCAAACACCTCACCAAAGATATCGCCGAAGTCCGCGCCGCCGCCGGCACCCCCACCGCCCTGCCGGGCGGCATCGATACCTTCGTGTCCGTGCTGATCGTAGATCGCGCGCTTCTGCGCATCCGTCAGCACTTCATAGGCTTCCTTGGCCTCCTTGAAGCGCTCCTCGGCCTCCTTGTCGTCCGGATTGCGATCCGGGTGATATTTCATGGCGAGGCGTCGGTAGGCCTTCTTGATGTCGGCCTCCGACGCATTCCTCGCCACTTCGAGGACCTTGTAGTAGTCGCGCTTGGCCATGGCTTAGCAGCGTGCCGCTCAGGACGCCTTGCGGTCCTGATCCTTGTCCTTCACTTCCTCGAATTCGGCATCAAGCACATCACCGCGATCGTTGGTCGCCGAGGCCTCCGCGCCTGCCGCACCCGCCGCCGCGCCGGCTCCTGCGCCAGCCGCGCCTTCGGCCGAGTACGCCTGCTGCGCGATGTTCG
This sequence comes from Nevskiaceae bacterium, assembly GCA_046091245.1. Taxonomy (GTDB): domain Bacteria; phylum Pseudomonadota; class Gammaproteobacteria; order Steroidobacterales; family Steroidobacteraceae; genus UBA964. The sequence goes on from JBJTBK010000070.1 coordinate 1,178, forward strand.
AGGAGGCCTGCATCAGCGCCTCGAGCTTCTTCTCGATCTTGTCCTTCTCATCGCTCTTGAGCACGCTCTTGAGGTCGCCCAGTGCGGACTCAACCTTGCTGCGCTCTTCGACCGAGACCTTCTCGCCCAAGTCTTTCAGCATCTGCTCGACCGAGTGCACCATGCCATCGGCTTTGTTGCGCGTCTCGACGAGCTCGCGGAATTTCTTGTCGTCATCGGCATGCGCTTCGGCATCGCGCACCATGCGCTTGATCTCATCCTCCGAGAGGCCCGAGCTCGCCTTGATGACGATGCGCTGCTCTTTGCCCGTCGCCTTGTCCTTGGCGGACACGTTGAGGATGCCGTTGGCGTCGATATCGAAGGTGACTTCCACCTGCGGCGTACCGCGGCGCGCCGGCGGCAGATCCGACAGATCGAACTTGCCGAGCGACTTGTTGTCGATCGCGCGCTCGCGCTCACCCTGCAGCACGTGGATGGTCACGGCCGTCTGATTGTCCTCGGCGGTGGAGAACACCTGCTGTTGCTTGGTCGGGATGGTGGTGTTCTTCTCGATGAGCTTGGTCATCACGCCGCCCAAGGTTTCAAGACCGAGCGACAGCGGGGTCACATCGAGCAGCAGCACGTCTTTCACTTCGCCCGCGAGCACACCGCCCTGAATCGCCGCACCAACGGCCACTGCCTCATCGGGGTTTACGTCCTTGCGCGGCTCCTTGCCGAAGAAATCTTTGACGTGCTTCTGCACGAGCGGCATACGCGTCTGGCCGCCGACGAGGATGACCTCCGACACATCGCGGGCCGTGAGACCTGCGTCGTTGAGCGCGACCTTACAGGGCTCGATGGTGCGCTTGACGAGATCCTCGACAATGGACTCGAGCTTGGCACGCGTGAGCTTAACCGCCAGATGCTTCGGACCCGAGGCATCCATGGTGATATACGGCAGGTTGATGTCGGTCTGCTGGCTCGAAGAGAGTTCGATCTTCGCCTTCTCGGCCGCTTCCTTCAGACGCTGCATGGCGAGCGGGTCCTTGCGCACATCGACGCCAGACTCCTTGAGGAACTCCTCAGCCAGGAAGTTGATGACGCGCAGATCGAAGTCTTCGCCACCCAGGAAGGTGTCGCCGTTCGTGGAGAGCACCTCGAACTGGCGCTCGCCATCGACCTGAGCGATCTCGATAATGGACACGTCGAAGGTGCCGCCACCCAAGTCGTACACAGCGATCTTGCGATCACCGCCCGCCTTGTCGAGACCATAGGCGAGGGCCGCTGCGGTCGGCTCGTTGATGATGCGCTTGACGTTGAGACCCGCGATGCGACCGGCGTCTTTCGTCGCCTGGCGCTGCGAGTCGTTGAAGTACGCAGGCACCGTGACCACCGCCTCGGTGACCTCTTCACCGAGGAAATCCTCGGCGGTCTTTTTCATCTTCATCAGCACGCGGGCAGAAATCTCGGGCGGGGCCATCTTCTTGCCCTGCGCCTCGATCCAGGCGTCGCCGTTGTCGGCCTTGACGATCTTGTAGGGCACCATGTCGATGTCCTTCTGCACGATCTTCTCTTCGAAGCGACGGCCGATCAGGCGCTTGACCGCGTAGAGCGTGTTGGTCGGGTTGGTGACGGCCTGGCGCTTGGCCGACTGGCCGACCAGCACTTCGTCATCCTTGGTGAAGGCGATGATGGACGGCGTGGTGCGATCGCCCTCGCTGTTCTCGATGACCCGCGGCTTGCCACCATCCATGATGGCGACGCAGGAGTTGGTGGTGCCGAGATCGATGCCGATGACTTTGGCCATGATGCGTTCTCCGTCGCGGCACGAGCGCCGCACAAGTCTGTGTTAGTGCTGGGAAATGGGGATGCGGTGGGTGAGTTTCAAGCGCCGAGTGGCGCCGCTCACTCGGTCGCCCGGGCGATCACGACCCGGGCGGCACGCAGCAAACGACCGTTCAAGCTGTAGCCCCGCTGCACCACGGCAATCACCGAATTGGGCTCGGCCGTGGCGGAAGGCTGGGCGGCCATCGCCTCGTGCAGGTTGGCATCGAAGGGCTCGCCTTGCGGGTTGAGCTCGACGATGCCCGCACGTTCGAGTGCCTTGACGAGCAGCCGCTGGGTCGCGGCCTGCCCCTCGATCAGCGCGGCGGCATCGGCCCGGCCCGAGTTCTCGATGGCGAGATCCAGGCTGTCCTTGACGGGCAGGAGGTCCGCCGCGAACGTCTCGAGGGCGTAACGATGGGCGTTTTCGATGTCCCGCTGAGCGCGCTTGCGCACGTTGTCGAGCTCGGCCACGGCACGCAGGTGCTGGTCACGGCTTGCCGCGGCGCGCGCCTCGGCCTCGGCCAGCTGGGCCTGCAGATCGGCGAGGCTCGGGGTGTCTTCGGGAGGGTTAGGTGGGGTGGATTGGTCCGTCATCCTGCCGAGGTGGGGACTACCTGCGGGAATTCAAGGCCGACCCCAGTAGACGGGCCGTCATATCGACAATGGGGATCACCCGCTCATAGGCCATACGGGTGGGACCGATCACGCCGATTACCCCCATCACGCCCTCATCGCCGCTGTAGGGCGCGGTGACGACGCTGCAGTCATCGAGGATCCGGTAGCCCGACTCCTGACCGATGAAAATCTGCACGCCCTCCGCATGCAGGCTCTGATCGAGCAGGTGGAGGAAGTCGCGCTTCTCGTTGAAGGCCTCAAACAGCCGCTTGAGCTTCTCGACGGAGGTGAGCTGGGCCGCCCCCATCAGGTTGGTCTCGCCGGCGACGATGTAGTCCAGATTCGGCGCCGGGGCCGCCCCTTGCTCGAACACCTGCTGCGCCACGGTGATGGCATCGATCATCAGTGCGTTCATGTGCTCGCGAGCTTCCTGCAACTGCCGCAGGATCTCCGCGCGGGCCGCCTCGGGCGTGCTGCCGACCAACAGCTCGTTCAGAAAGTGGGCCGCCCGCCGCAATTCCTCGGCCGAGTGGTGACGCGAGAGCTGGCTGATGCGGTTCTGCACCTCCCGATCGTTGAACACCAGCACCACGAGCACCCGGTTCTCAGAGAGTGGCACGAACTCGATTTGGGTGATCGACGCCACCTGCGGCCGCGGCACGGTGACCACACCGGCGAGCCGCGTGACGTTCGAGAGCATTTGCGAAGCGCTCGCCACCAAGGTTTTCGCATCGGCGCCGTGTGTGGCATCGATGTGACGGCGCAGTTCCTCCGCCGCCACCTGCTCGAGCGGACGCGTCCGCAGCAGCGTATCGACGAAAAATCGGTAACCGCGGTCGGTCGGCACCCGCCCCGCCGAAGTGTGCGGCGAGACCACGAAGCCGAGCTCCTCAAGATCGGCCATGACGTTGCGGATGGTGGCCGAGGAGAGACTCAGGCCCGAGTCGCGCGAGAGGGTGCGCGAGCCCACCGGCTGGCCGTCGCGGATATAACTCTCGACGAGGATCCGCAGCAGTTGCTGCGCACGCTCGTTGAGAACATCGTAATCCTGCGCCATGGTGGCTACACGCTACCGACAGCCACTGAACTGCGTCAAGCAACGCGTTTTTCGCGTTGGTTCCGTCACGTCGGCATGATAAAAATGTGGCTGGTTTTTCCCGGTGCCCCATGAGCCACATCCGCCTCTGTGCCCTCGTCACCCGCTTTGCCGATGCGCGGGTCGCCGAGAGCGCCACGCAACTCGCCGACCACCTCACCGCCCGCGGTGTCACGGTGCTCGCCCTTGAAGACGTGGCCGAGCGTTTGCCGGGCCTGCGCGCGCGCTTTGTCCCGGAAGCAGAGCTCGCGGCCGTTGATCTGATGGTCGCCATCGGCGGGGATGGCACGCTGCTATATGGCGCGGGCCTTGTGGCGCCGCGCGGTACGCCGCTGCTCGGTGTCAATCGCGGCCGACTGGGGTTCCTCACCGACGTCATGCCCGAAGACATGCTCGCCTCGGTCGATGCCGCACTCGCCGGGCAGTGCAGCCGCGATGAGCGCCCGTTGCTCGCCGCTGAGCTGTGCACGGCCGCGGGCGAGACGGCGCGCGGCCTCGCCCTGAACGATGTCGTCATGCAGACCCATCAGAGTGGTCATCTCATCGATTACGAGACCTGGATCAACCAGCGCTTCGTCAACACGCACGGCGGCGATGGCATGTTCGTGGCCACCGCTACGGGCTCCACCGCCTACGCGCTCTCCTGCGGTGGCCCCATCGTCGAGCCTGACCTCGATGTGCTCGTGGTCGCGCCCATCTGCCCGCACACCCTCTCCGATCGGCCCATCGTGGTGGCCGCCCGCTCGGTGATCGAAGTGCGCCTGACGGACCGCCCCGACTCCAACGCCGAGGTCGCCTGCGACGGTCGGCCGCTCGGGCACCTGGAACCTGGCGATCGGCTCACCATCACGGCCGCGCCGCAGCGCATCACGCTGCTGCATCCAACCGGCTACGACTACTACCGACTGCTGCGCAGCAAGCTCAACTGGGGCCGCCGCAGTTTCGATGTACAGCACTGAGCGCGGCGGCCATGCTCACTCATCTGCACATCCGCGATTTCGCCATCATCGATGCGGTCGAGCTTGAGCTCGGTCGCGGTCTCTGCGTGCTCACCGGCGAGACCGGGGCGGGCAAATCCATCCTCGTCGATGCGCTGCAGCTCGCCGTGGGTGCACGCGCCGGCGTCGAGGTGATTCGGCACGATGCCGCACGCGCCGAAGTCACGGCCACCTTCGATCTCTCGCACGCACC
>JBJTBK010000071.1:0-4311 GCA_046091245.1 Nevskiaceae bacterium
TCCCTCCGCGGGTTCGGCTCGACTATCGCCTGTGTGGCGAGGTCTTGAACCAACCGCTCGAGAAGACGGCGCCCGATCTCTTGGTGCGCCATTTCTCGGCCGCGGAACCTCAGGGTTACCTTGGCCTTGTCACCCTCAACCAGGAAGCGGATGAGATTACGCAGTTTGACCTGGTAATCCGCCTCTTCCGTGCCGGGACGAAACTTCACTTCCTTGATCTGCTGCTGCTTCTGCTTCTTCTGCGCGGAGTGGGTTTTCTTCTTCTGTTCGAAGAGGAACTTCCCAAAGTCCATGATGCGCACCACCGGCGGCTCGGCCATCGGTGAGACTTCGACCAGATCCAGCTCGCTGGATTGGGCGAGTTGCAGAGCCTCGAACCGCGTCATGATCCCCGCTTGGGACCCATCTGCCGCGATCACACGCACTTGCGGCGCCGTGATGTCCTCATTGCGCCGAATGCGCTTTGTTGCAGTCGAGATACGTCAATCCTCCAAAGTTCGGCGCCCGCGGCTCTCGAGCTCGACACCCAGCCGCTCAACAAAGGCTTGCAGGGACATCTGACCCAAATCCTTGCCGCTGCGGGTACGCACGGACACTTGCTGCGCTGCCACTTCCTTGTCGCCTGCCACCAATAGGTAAGGCACGCGTTGCAGCGTGTGTTCGCGAATCTTAAAGCCGATTTTTTCGTTACGCAAGTCAGTTTCAACCCGAAGCCCCTGATTTTTAAGGACTTCGGCAACTTCCTTGAGATAGGCGTCTTGCCGCTCGGTGATCCCGATTAGCACAACCTGCGTAGGGGCGAGCCAAGTCGGCAACTTGCCCGCATGGTGTTCGAGCAAAATGCCGAAAAACCGCTCGAGACTGCCAAAGATCGCCCGATGCAGCATGACCGGCGTCTGACGCTGGCTGTGCTCGTCGATGTAATGGGCTCCAAGCCGTCCCGGCAGATTCAGATCCACCTGCAAGGTACCGCACTGCCAATCGCGACCGATGGCATCGCGCAGCACGAACTCAAGTTTTGGCCCGTAAAAGGCACCCTCGCCCGGGTTCAGCGTGTAGTCGATTCCCGCGACCCGCGCGGCTTCCTTCAGCGCCGCCTCCGCCTTATCCCAGATGTCGTCGGACCCCACGCGCTTGGCGGGGCGATCGGAGAACTTGATGCGCACGTCGTCGAAACCGAAGTCGCGATAAATGTCGAGGATCAGCCGAGTGACGGCGACCGACTCGGCGGTGATCTGCTCAGGACTGACGAAAATATGCGCATCGTCCTGGGTAAACGCGCGCACCCGCATCAACCCGTGCAAGGCACCCGAGGGCTCATAGCGGTGCACTTTGCCGAACTCAGCGTAGCGGATCGGCAAATCGCGGTAGCTGCGCAGTCCCTGACGGAAGATCTGCACGTGACCCGGGCAGTTCATGGGCTTGATCGCATAGACGCGCTCATCGGGCGTCTGCGTCGTGAACATGTTCTCGCCGAACTTCTCCCAGTGGCCCGACGCCTCCCAGAGGCTGCGATCCATCAGCTCAGGCCCGTTGACCTCTTGGAAGCCCGCGGCGCGCTGCTTATCACGCATATAGCCGATGAGTGACTGGAACACGCTCCAGCCATTCGGATGCCAGAACACCGCGCCCGGCGCTTCTTCCTGCATATGGAACAGGTCGAGCTCTCGACCGATGCGGCGGTGATCGCGCTTCTCTGCCTCCTCGAGGCGGTGCAGATAGTCCTTGAGGTCTTTGTCGTGGGTCCACGCCGTGCCGTAGATGCGCTGCAGCATCTCGTTGCGTGAATCGCCGCGCCAATAAGCGCCAGCGACTTTCATCAATTTGAAGACCTTGAGCTTGCCGGTGCTCGGCACGTGCGGGCCACGACACAAATCGACCCAGCCCCCTTGCCCATACAGGCTGATGGGTTCGTTCGAGGGAATGCTGGCGATGATCTCGGCCTTGTAGTGCTCGCCTAGGCCCTTGAAATAAGCCACCGCCTCATCGCGCGGCATCTCGCGGCGCGTGACGCCAAGATCCGCCGCCGACAATTCCTGCATCTTCGCTTCGATGGCTGCGAGATCTTCGGGCGTGAAGGGACGCTTGTAGGCAAAGTCGTAATAGAAGCCATCTTCGATTACCGGGCCGATGGTGACCTGCGCCTCAGGAAACAGCGCTTGCACGGCCTGCGCCAACAGGTGCGCGGTCGAGTGACGAATCACCTCGAGTGCATCCGGGTGCTTGTCGGTGACGATCTCTAGCGGAGCGTCCGCGACGATCGGAAACGAGGTGTCGACCAACTTGCCCGCCACTTTGCCGGCAATGGCCGCTCGCGCGAGACCCGCACCGATGCTCGCGGCCACCTCGGCCACGGTCACGGTCCGATCAAAGGTTCGTTGGCTGCCATCCGGCAGCGTAATCACAGGCATGGTCGCAGCGCTCCCGACGGGGTTCCCGCATCGCAAAAGGGGCGCTTCCGCGACGCGAAAACGCCCCCTGTCGAATTGGTAGGCGCGAGTGGGATCGAACCACCGACCACCACCATGTCAAGGTGGTGCTCTACCACTGAGCTACGCGCCTGCACAAAGGCCGCGAAAGATACCCTAGGCACCGATCAGCGGCAACCTGCGATTCCGCCGACCCGTCAACGCGGCCAGGGCGTTGGCGATGGCCGGGGCTACCGGAGGCACCCCAGGCTCCCCGACGCCCCCGGGCGGCTCGCCGTTCGGCATGATCCACGTCTCGATGCGGGGGGTATCGGCGAGGCGCAGCGCTGGGTAACTGTCGAAATTGCCCTGCTCCACCGCCCCGTCCTTGAACGTGATCTGCCCATACAGCGCAGCCGATAGACCATAGATCACCGAGCTTTCCATCTGTTGGGTCACCAGCGCCGGGTTGACCACCTGCCCGCAATCGATGGCGTTGACGATCCGGTGAATCCTCGGCTGCCCCTCGGGGCTCAGCGACACCTCAGCCACCAGCGCCACGATGCTGCCGAAGGAAGCGTGCAGGGCGAGGCCGCGGGCGATGGGTGCGCCATCGGGTGCCTCAATCGCCCGCCCACCCCAATCGGCCTTCTCGGCCGCAAAGCGCAGCACCTTCAGGTGGCGCGGCTGCTGCTGGAGGTGGGCGATGCGAAAAGCCAGCGGAGCCGCCTGAGCCACGGTCGCCAATTCATCGATGACGCATTCGTGGAAAAAAGCGGTGTACGAGTGACCGACCGAGCGCCAAAACCCCACCGACACGGGCAACTCAACCGCCTGATGCGCCACCTGCAGATTCGGGATGTCGTAGGGTTGATCGAAGGCGCCCTCGACGGTGGTCTTGTCGGGCCCCACCGCACTCAAACCAAACACGCGCGGCATCACCTGCGCGACGCTCGATTGACCGGCGGAGGCCGGCTGCCAGGCTTCGATGCGTCCTTGCTCATCAAGGCAGGCGCGTAGGCGGGCAACCGCCGCCGGGCGGTAGAAGTCCTGCCGCATGTCGTCCTCGCGACGCCATTGAACTTGCAACAAGCGGCCGGGCACCTTGGCCGCGAGCGCCGCAGCAATCGCGACGAAATCGCTGTCGAGGCGTCGGCCGAACGCGCCACCGAGATAGGTCGGCACCAGCGTGACCTGCTCTGCCGTGAGACCGAGCGCCTGCGCTGCAACCTTGCGCGCCTGATCGTTGACCTGCACGCCTGCCCAGACGGTAGCCGACGTACCCGTGAACTTGACGGCGCAACACAACGGCTCCATGGCCGCGTGCGCAAGGTACGGCACTTCGTAATCCGCGCGAACCACGGCTGCAGCGCGACGCAACGTCGACTCCGCACTGCCGGTGTCTCGATAGACGCGCGCCTCTGCGGCGGTCTCAAGCGCTGACGACAGCGTTGATTGAATCGATTTTTGGTCGAACAACCCCGCAGGGCCAGCCACCCATTGCGGGAACTGCGCATCGAGCGCGCGACGCGCCCGCCAGCGCTGATCGGCAATCACCGCCACACAGGCGGCAGCCCCCGCGAGCGGCGGCAACTGCGCTACCTCCACGACGCCCGGCATGGTGCGCGCCGCCGAATCGTCCCAACTCTGCAACTCACCGTCGCGCTGCGGCGCAAACTGAATTTCGGCGTAAAGCATGTTGGGCTCGTGAACGTCCGCTGCGAACAGCGCCTTCCCCGAGACTTTCTCCCGTGAGTCGATGCGCGGCAGTGGCTGACCGATCAGCGTGAACTGCTCGCGCTTCTTGAGCTGATAGTCATCGACGATTGGCAGCTCGGCACCGGCCGCTGCGATGATCGCGCCGAAGCGTAACTGTCGACCGCTGCCATGCGTGACAATACCG
>JBJTBK010000072.1:0-2775 GCA_046091245.1 Nevskiaceae bacterium
CGATTTCTTCGAACATGTCCCGCTCCGCGAAACCGCTCCAGAACGGTTCACCATTCCAGCGCACCTGCCAATCGTTCATCAATTGATCATCGAAACCGTGTCGGCTCGTCTGCGTAGCCACATCGACGTGCAGCATCACACCACCCGGGCGCAACAGACGATGGCACTCGCGCAGGATCTGCGGTAGGCGAGCCGAATTGGTTTCGTGAAAAAGAATGTTGGAGAGCACGAGATCGAAGCTGCCCGCCTCGAAACCGGTTCGCGCCGCGTCGCGCTGATGCAAGTGCAGCGCGATGCCCCGCTCCTCGGCGATCAAGTGCGCGAAGCGCAGCAGCCCCGCGGCCACATCGACGCCGTGGTACTCGGCCTCGGGGAACGCCAGCGCAATCGCTTGCGAGTGAACGCCGATGCCGCAGCCCAGATCGAGAATCCGCCGTGGTGCAAGGTCAGGATACCGACGGCGCAACTCGTGCAGCAAAAGATTGGCGCGCGCATCGCCCGTCGCATGCTCCTGCCCTTTACCGGCACCGTAGATGAGCGAAGCACCGATGTAACGTAAACCCGGTGACACATCTTCTATGTCCGTGCGCCCGGTGAAACCGCCCGGTTGCCGATGGATCTCGGTGTTGCCGATGGGCGGCGGCACGGCGAGTGTGGGGTCAAGCTGCAAGCTGCCCCGACGCTGCAGCGGTTCCGCACGCAGTGCCGCGTAACGCTGCTTAGCTGAAGACAACACCCGCTGCGTCGTGCGCTCGACGGCATCCCACATCATCGACTGCGAGTGATGCGTGAGTACCGCCCAAGTCCGGTAGGCCTCAGTCCGCAGCAGCGCCGGAGCGACCTGGCGCCGCTCGGCAGGTGGCGCGCCCTGCGCCTGCGTGAACTGCGGTAACACGCGCCCCTGGTACTCCGCGCGGACGCGCCGCTGCACGGCACCATTGGCGAGCAGCTTCAGGCCGAGCACGAACTCCTGTCGAACGCGCTCCTCACGCGTCGGTACGTAAACGTCTTGTGTCATTGCACGCTCAACAACCAACTTGGATACAGCCCTCGCGGATTGTCGCTGAAGCCGCGCACCCGCGGCGCGACAAGCCGCCGCCCGACAATGTAATACACCGGCGCTACGGGCTGGTCAGCGAGCGCCATAGCCTCCGCCTCGCGCAGGCTCGCTGCGCGTCGCGCCACATCGCTCTCTTTCGCGGCCTGCTCGAGTTTGGCGTCAAAACGCGCGTTGGCGTAACCCGAGGTGTTCATGCCGAGTGACGTGCCCGTCGATAGCAAACGCTCGAGGTACGAGTAAGGATCACTGGCCGAAGCCACCCAGATGGCCCGCACCGCATCGAAGTTGCCTGAACCCACTTCCGTGACGAGCGCCTTGGATTCTTTTTGCTGTAACTCGGCGCGCACGCCGGCTCGGCCCCACATGGCCGCCACCGCAACGGCGACCTTGCGATTGAGTTCGGTGCTCGGAAAGCCCAGCCGCAACCGCAAGGGTTTGTCAGGGCCGTAGCCAGCCGCAGCGAGCAAGCGGCGGGCTTCGCTCAAGCGACGCTCGGCATTCCAACTGGCGAAATCGGGTTTGGCCGCTTCGCCATAGTTGAGCACGCCGGGCGCCACCAACGAGTAGGCCTCGACCCCGGGAAACCCGATGACGTTGCGCGCCACGACCTCTCGCTCGATCAGCATCGAGAGGGCCCGTCGCACACGCAGGTCGGCGGTCGGTCCGCTACGGGTATTGAAGACGATGACCTCGTTGGCGATACCGCGCGCGATGCGCGCCGACTTATTGCCGGCCTTGCGCAGTTCGTCGAGCCGCTCGGGCGGCACCACCATGAGGAGGTCAAGCTCGCCCGCCTCGAATCGTCGCAGCATCGTGGCGGGGTTGCCGAGCGGATAGTGGTACACGGCATCGAGCTTCACGCGCTCGGCACCCCAGAAGTAGGGAGTGCGTTTGACGCGCACGTGGCCGTTGGGTCGCCAGTCATCTAGCACGAACGGCCCGTTGCTGACGAAATTCTCTGGCCGCAACCATGCGGCACCATACTTTTCGATCACGTGGCGTGGCGCCGGCATGGCCGCCGTCATCATCACGTCCGTCAGGTACGGCGTTGGGTTGTCGAGTTCCATGCGCAGCGTTCGCGCATCAACGGCCCGCACGCCCAAGGCGGTAGGCGGTTGCCGACCCATCGCCACTTCGCGGGCATTGCGGATGGGAAACAACCGAGAGGCCAGCGGATAGGCGGTCTTCGGATCGAGCATGCGCCGGAAGGACCACACCCAATCCTCCGCGGTCATCGGCTTGCCATCGGACCAACGGGAGTTTGCGCGCAACGTGAAGGTATAGACACGCCCGTCGGGGCTGATGGTCCAGGACTCAGCGGCCCCCGGCATCGGTCGGCCGTTCATGCCCACGGTCGTGAGGCTCATGAACAGATCGACGATGATCAACTGCTCGCCGGGGAAAGAGGCCTTGTGAGGATCGATGGTGGACGGATCGTCCGTGCCGACCCGGTGCAACACCCGCTCGGCCGCGGGCGCGGTCGGCAACGCCGCCAGCACCCAAGCCACCAGCCAAACAGCCCTGTGCCCTCGCTTCATACAGCGACGATACCTGATCGAACGGTGATCGAGGTGGCGCGCCCGGAGAGATTCGAACTCCCGACCCTCAGGTTCGAAGCCTGATGCTCTATCCAACTGAGCTACGGGCGCGTGCTGCGCAGTCTAGCACCGGCACCCGCCGCCCTTAAGATACGACGACGGCGATGTCGCCGACCG
>JBJTBK010000073.1:0-4749 GCA_046091245.1 Nevskiaceae bacterium
GCGGTGACGACGCCCTCACCCTCAGGTAGCCGCGCCAGCACCGCGCCCCAATGATCGACGATCAGGCTGTCGCCATAGGTCTTGCGACCGCTTGGATGGGTGCCGGTCTGTCCAGGCGCGATCACCCAGGCGAGGTTCTCGATGGCCCGAGCCCGTAGCAGCACCTCCCAATGGGCGCGTCCGGTGGGTACGGTGAACGCCGAGGGCATCACGAAGCCCACGGCGCCGTCCGCCGACATCTGGCGGAAGAGTTCCGGGAAGCGCATGTCGTAGCAGACCGACAGACCCACACGCCCTGCCGGGGTATCGACCAGTACGGGCGCGGCGCCCGGCGCAATGTTCGTCGATTCGCGATGCGACTCGGCCTTACCCGGCAGATCGACATCGAACAAATGCATCTTGTCGTAGCGAGCCACCTGCGCGCCGCTCGCATCGAACACCAGGCTGGCGGTTGCCACCCGCCGCTCGCCCGGGATCCGCAGCGGGATCGTGCCACCGATGATCCACATCTGCAGGCGTGCAGCGAGGCTCGCAAGGCGCTGCTGGATCGGGCCCTCGCCTGCGGTTTCGGCAGCAGCGAGCTTATCCGTGTCGCGTCGCCCCATGAGGGCAAAGTTTTCCGGCAACACCGCCAACACGGCGCCACGATCAGCCGCCTGCTGCAATAAACGCTCAGCGACGTCGAGATTGGTCGTGACGTCATCGACCGAGCACATCTGCACTGCTGCAACGACCGCTGAGCTCATGGCTTCACCTCAGACCAGCACCACATCGTAACGATCGATGTCGTAGAGACTCTCCGCCTGCAGGCGGATCGGTCGGCCCACCGCCGTCTCGAGCTCACCTAGCACCGCCGATTCTTCGCCAAGCAGCCGCTCGACGACATCTTGGTGCGCGAGCACCAGCAACTCGCGACTGCTGAATTGCCGTGCCTGCCGCAGGATCTCGCGGAAAATGTCCTGGCACACGGTCTCGGCGGAGCGAATCGAGCCATGCCCCTCACAGGTCGGGCAGGCGACGCACAACAGATGCTCGAGACTTTCGCGGGTGCGCTTGCGCGTCATCTCTACGAGACCGAGCGGAGAGATCGGTGCCACCTCCGTCTGCGCATGATCGGGCTGCAAGGCACGCTCGAACGCCTCGAGTACCTGCTGCCGATGCGCCTCGTCGCGCATGTCGATGAAGTCGATGATGATGATGCCGCCGAGATTGCGCAGGCGCAGTTGCCGCGCAATCGCCACTGCCGCCTCGAGATTGGTGCGAAAGATCGTATCCTCGAGATTTCGATGACCGACGAATCCGCCCGTATTGACGTCGATGGTGGTCATCGATTCGGTCTGGTCGATGACCAAGTAGCCGCCCGATTTCAGCGTGACTTTACGCTCGAGCGCGCGATTGATCTCCTCCTCGATGCCGTGCAGATCGAAGATCGGTCGCGGCCCGCCATGCAACTCGAGTCGCGGCGCACCGTCAGGGATAAAATCATTGACGAACTGCTGCAATCGCGCGAGCTCGGCCACATCGTCAACGAGCACCCGCTCGATGCCACGGGCGAGTTCATCGCGCAGCACCCGCATGCCTAGCGGCAAATCCTCATGCACGAGCTCACCGGGCGAGGCCATCAGTGAGCGCTCGCGAACGTGATCCCACAGCCGCTCGAGGTAGGCGAGATCGGCAGCGAGTCGGGCCGCGTCCACGCCCTCGGCAGCCGTGCGCACGATGTAGCCGCCGGGGTGACCCTCGCGCACCAGCCCTTGCATGAGTTCGCGCAGTCGCGCGCGCTCGAGTTCGGATTCGATGCGCGCCGAGATGCCGAGACCACGACCACGAGGCATGAACACGAGATAGCGCGAAGGCAGGGACATGAAGGTCGTCAGGCGAGCGCCTTTCGCACCCATTGGATCCTTCACCACCTGCACGACGATGTCGTCCCCGCCGCTTACGAGGCGCCGGATGTCGATCTCGTGCTCACGTGCAGTCGTCGATGGCACACCCGACGGCCCTCCCGAGGTGCCCGCCGCGGCCACGCTCTGCGCATCGAAATGCGCGTCGGCTCCAACAATGTCGGTGGCGTGGAGGAAGGCCGTACGCGCGAGACCCACCTCGACGAATGCGGCCTGCATGCCGGGTAACACCCGCGTCACCCGACCCTTGTAGATGTTGCCGACAATGCCCCGCCGACTTTCGCGCTCGATGAACACTTCCTGCAGCACGCCGCCCTCAAGCAGCGCAGCGCGCACCTCACGCGGAGCCACGTTGATGAAGATTTCGGCGCTCATGCCCCAGCCTGCCACAGCGGCACGCCGGCCGCGACCAGCATCGCAGCCGTCTCGGCGAGCGGCAGGCCAACCACGCCGGAAAAGCTGCCCTCGATCCGCTCGACGAACACCGCGCCCAACCCTTGGATCGCGTAACCACCGGCTTTGTCACAGGGCTCGCCGCTCTGCCAGTAGCGATCGATCTCCGCCGCGTGCAGCGCACGGAATTTGACCCGCGTGCACGAGAGACGCGTGTCCACGCCGCGCTCGCTGACGAGGGCCACGGCCGACCAGACGTCGTGCTCGCGCGCCGACAAGCGCCCGAGCATGTCGTGCAATGCGGCACGATCGGCGGGTTTACCGAGGATCAAACCGTCGATGCTGACGGTGGTGTCAGCGCCGAGTACGGGCAGATCCGGTGACACCGCCCCATGCACCGCGGTAGCCGAACGCGATGCATCGCCGGTTCGCGCTGCATGGACCGCCTGCGCCTTGGCCCTGGCGAGCCGTGCGACGTAATCGGCCGGCGACTCGTTCGGCGCAGCGCGTTCATCGAGATCGGCCGGTTGCACGAGGTGCGGCACGCCAATCTGCCAGAGCAGTTCGCGACGTCGTGGCGACGCTGAAGCCAGACACAACACCGCAGCGGCAGAGTCGCGGTTCATTCGCGGTGGTACGGGTGACCGAGCAATACGCTCTGCGCCCGATAGAGCTGTTCAACGAGCATCACTCGTGCGAGCCCGTGCGGCAGCGTCAGCGGCGAGAGCGACCAACTCTCGCTCGCACGCGCACGCACCGCAGGAGCGTGACCATCAGGTCCGCCGATCAATAGCGCCACATCGGGTGCCTCGCGAGAGAGACGCTCGAGTCGGTTCGCCAAATCGCGTGTGCCGAAACTCTTGCCCGTTTCATCGAGCAGGATCAGCCGCTCGCGATCCTTGACGGCGGCGAGCACTTTCTCGCCTTCCTTGTCGCGCGCGGCATCGGCACCACGCGTGGCGCTGCGGGTTGCCGCTTCAATGACACATAACTCACAGCGCCAGGGAGCGCGGATGCGCTTGAGATATTCGTCGACGGCCACATCGACCCAATCCGGCTGACGCGCGCCTACGGCGATGATGCGCAGCCGCACGGCGGGATCTCTCGCTCGCCTGTGCCGTCAGCTGAGGGTCGCGGCAGGACGGCGACGCTTGGCGGGACGAGGGGCTGTGACCGGCTCTTTGCGTGGGGCGTCCCACAGCTGCTCGAGCTGATACAACTCACGCGTACGCGGCAGCATGATGTGCACCATCACATCCGGCAGGTCGACCAGTACCCACTCGCCCTGCTGCTCGCCCTCGACGCCCAGCGGCCGTTGGCCTGCGGTCTTGGCCATCTGTACCACGCGATCGGCCACCGAACGCAGATGCCGGTCAGACGTGCCGCTCGCG
This sequence comes from Nevskiaceae bacterium, assembly GCA_046091245.1. Taxonomy (GTDB): domain Bacteria; phylum Pseudomonadota; class Gammaproteobacteria; order Steroidobacterales; family Steroidobacteraceae; genus UBA964. Next base: position 3,689 of record JBJTBK010000073.1, read on the forward strand.
ACCACCATGTAATCGGCGACATCGCTGAGCCCGCGCACGTCGATGACGCGCACATCCACGGCCTTCATGTCGGAGAGAGCCGCTACGACGATGGGCAGTGCACGAGGCTCGTTGTTGGGTTTGCGGGCTGCTGGGGCAGCGCGCTTCGGGGCGGGTCGACGGGTCTTGGCGCGAGGCTTGACGGCAACGGACTTGCTCGGTGTCTTCATGCGGGGGTGTTCAACTCCTGAAAATAGGCCTAGACACGAGCATAGCACTGCGTCCGGCGGATGATCTCGCAGACCGAATCGGGCACGAGGAAACGCGGGTCGCGCCCGGAGGTGATGATGGCCCGCAAATCACTCGACGAGATTTCGAGCTGGGTCACCGCCTGCACGCGAATCCGCCCCGCCAACGTCGCATGTAACTCATCAATGTCCTTCGCGGCGCGCGACTCGAGCAGCGTGGCGAGCGCTCCTGTCCGCGGCGTCTGCCAGCCCGGACGATGCGCCACCACGAGGTGTGCGTACTCGAGCACCTCGCGCCAGCGATGCCAGGACTCGAAGCCCAGAAACGCGTCCATGCCGAGAATCAAGCACAACGGTCGTTGTGGGAACTCGCGGCGCAATTCGCCGAGCGTATCGACCGTGTAGGTGAGGCCCGTGCGGCGAACCTCGCGATCATCGACCACGAAGCCCGGCTGATCGACGATCGCCGCGCGCACCATCTCGAGACGCAGCGTCGCCTCGGCGAGCGGTGCTGCCCGATGCCCCGGGTTACCGGCAGGGATCCAGCGTAATTCGCCGAGATGCAGCGTCTGCAGCAACTCGAAGCCCGTGCGCAAATGCCCAAAGTGGATGGGATCGAACGTGCCACCAAAGATTCCGATGGGCGATGCGTTCATCGCAACGGTCGCATCCCGCAAAACTCTGCACACAGCAAGGACAGTTCATCCCATGGATCGCCCGCCAGCCGCCACTTGATCATGCGATCGGAACGCAACGCCCGTGAGGCCAGCCGAGCGAACGGCAATTTTTGCGCGCGCGGACGCGCTCGCTCGAGTGCCGCCAGCTGTTGCGGCG
>JBJTBK010000074.1:0-7254 GCA_046091245.1 Nevskiaceae bacterium
CTGACCTTGGGAGAGGTGGCGAGACTGTTCAATGTCGAGGGCCAGATCGGCGCGAAGCTCTCGGTTATCGGCGTTCGGTACTGGCAACGAGATACCTGGTTCGACGAGACTGGCCTGCCTTGGGTCGCGCCCTCACCCAACCTGCGCAGCCTGCAAAGCGCTTTGCTCTACCCCGGTGTCGCCACGATCGAAGGTGCGAACGTCTCCGTCGGTCGCGGGACGGATACGCCCTTCCAGTTGATTGGTGCGCCGTGGATCGATGGCGTCCGTCTTGCCGCCGAACTCAACGCCCGCGACATTCCCGGAGTGCGCTTCTATCCCGTGACCTTCACCCCCAACGCCAGCCGGTATCAGGGAGAACGCTGCGGCGGGGTCTCAATCGTACTGATGGATCGCGAGCGTCTGCCGGTGGTGCGCCTCGGACTGGAATTGGCGAGTGCGCTGGATCACCTGTACGGCCCGCGGTTCGAACTGGATCGTGTCGCTGGCCTCTTCGGGCGCGACGTCGTCAACCAACTGCGCAACGGCGAGTCACCGCAGCGCATCGTCGATAGCTGGGGCCCACAAGAAGCCGCGTGGCGACGCCTGAGAGCCCCTCACCTGCTGTATCGCTAAGCACGATGTTTGAACTTCGTGGTCGAGTCATGCAAAGTCCCGGCCATGAAATCCGCCGCCCTGAAGCAAAAAGCCCTGCAGCAGCGGGAAGCGGGGCAGCGCGCTTCGGCAGGGCGCAAGTGGGCCGTCGCGATCGCCGCCTTCGAGCGCGCGCTCGCGATTGATCCCGAAGATGCGCAGAGCTGGCTGTTTCTCGCCCATGCTCGCGTGCATTCCGGTCAAGGGGCCGAGGCGCTGATCGCGGCCGAGCGGGCCTTCGCACTTGACCCAAGCAACGTACTGATCTGCCGCTTGCTGGCGGACCTTCATACCAGTGCCGGTCGGCACGCCAAAGCGAGCGAGGTATACGCCGCGCTCGATCCCGCTTCACCGCGGGATCACGACTTCTGGGCTGAGTATGGCAACGTCCTGTGGCTGGCGCGGCGCAACCGCGAGGCCGTCGATGCACTGATGAAGGCCTTGTAGCAACGCATCGGTAGTGCCATCGTGCACCACCGGCTGGGCCTCGCGTTCCGTGATCTCGGCATGTCGGGTGAGTCGACGGAGTGCTTTCGTACCGCGATCGCTCTTGATCAGGGGCGGGTCCGAACGGCTGCGTTGTCTCTGGTGCTGTATGACAGCCGCAACGCCTGCGACTGGAGCAAGCTTGAGGAGGACACCGCCGCACTGCTTGCCGCGATCGACACGGCGGATGATTCCAACGGCAGCTTGCTGTCGCCCTTCGCGCTGATCGCCCTCGACACCACCGCCGCACAACAAAGACGCATCGGCGAGATACGCAGCCGCAGCATCACCCGCGATATCAAACCCTTTCCACCGCCGCCGATGGGTGCTGCGCGTCAGCCGGGCCGAATTCGTGTCGGCTATCTCTCCGCGGACTTCAGCCAACACGCCACCTCACAACTGATTGTGGAGTTTCTGGAGCGGCGCGACAGCACTCGCTTCGAAACCTTCCTGTATTCGCACAGCATTAACGACGGGTCTGCCCTGCAGCAGCGCATTCGCGCAGCCTGCGAACACTTCGTGGACGTCAATGATCTGAACAACCTCGCTGTCGCCGAGCGCATGCGCAGTGACGAACTCGATATTGTCATTGACCTGAAAGGGCACACGCGCGACAGCCGCTTCGAGTTGCTCGCCTATCGCCCGGCGGCGGTTCAAGCCGCTTGGCTCGGCGATCCGGCCTCCACCGGCGCGAACTTCATCGACTACATGATCGGTGATCCGATCGTGCTGCCACTCGAGCATGCGCCGAACTATTCCGAGCAGATCGCGCAACTGCCGTTGAGCTACCAACCGAACGATCGCCATCGACCGCTGCCCGAGCCGACGCCACGCCGCGACCTCGGTCTACCCGAAGACGCCGTGGTGCTGTGTTGCTTCAACCAGACCTACAAGATTTCACCGTTCATGCTCGACGTCTGGGCAGCGATACTGGCGGCCGCGCCGAATACGGTGTTGTGGATCCTGGCTTGGGATCGGCACGTGCTCGTGAACCTGCGCCGGGAATTCGATGCCCGTGGCGTGGCGGCCGATCGGGTGATCTTTGCACCCAAGGCTCCTCCCGCGCGACATCTGGCCCGCTTGCGCGCTGCGGACTTGTTCCTCGACACCTGGCCCTGCAACGCCCACACCACGGCAAGCGAAGCGCTGTGGTGCGGCGTGCCGGTGCTCACCGTCCCGGGCGAAACCTTCGCCTCGCGAGTCGCGGCGAGTCTCTTGACCGCCTGCGGCCTCGCTGATCTCGCCTGCAAAGACGCCGAGTCGTACGCCCATCTCGCCGTAGCACTCGCGAGCGAAGTCGAGATTCGTCAGGGGCTGCGGGCACACCTCGAGCAGATGCGCATGGAGCTGCCGCTGTTCGACAGCGAGCGCTTCACGCGGGAGTTCGAAGCCTTGCTGCTGCGCATGCACGAACGAGCGCAAGCAGGCTTACCGCCCGCGCCGCTGCCCGCCGAGACCCACACTCACTAGTCGTCTGGCCAACCTCGGCGCTGTGCCAAGTACAGATCAGCGAGTGTGCTGGTCGTACCAACCGATGGTTCCGAGGATCGCCGCCAGCCACTGACTCGGGCGCCCGAACCCGTGGCTCGCCTCCGGCAAGCGCATCAAGGCACTTTCCACGCCGCGCAACTGCAGTGCCTGAAAATACTGCTCCGAATCGCTCATCGGCGTACGCCAGTCCTCCTCGCCCGTGATGATCAGCGTGGGCGTCGTGACCTTGCCGACCAGCGACAGCGGCGATCGAGCCCAGTACTTCTCGGGCTGTTCCCACGGCATCCGCTCGAACCAGTACTGACCCATGACCGCGCCGATATCGGTGGTCAAGGTCGTAGATGCCCAATTGATGACCGGACGCTTCACCGACGCGGCGGCAAACCGGTCGGTCTTACCGATGGCCCAACTCGACAGCACTCCGCCCCCCGAACCGCCACCGATGTAAAGACGACGCGGATCAATGAATCCACGCGCCACGACGCTATCCACCGCGCTCATCAGATCGTCATGATCACGGCCCGGATAGGCGAGATGGATCAGCGAAGCAAACTCTTCGCCATAACCGATCGAACCGCGCGGATTGACGAACAGCACCACGTAGCCGGCGGCAGCGTAGAGATGATGCGTGATCGAAAACATCGGTCCGTAATCAAGATGGGGCCCGCCATGAATGTCGAGCGCCAGCGGGTAGCGACGCGTCGGATCGAAGTTCGGCGGGTAGAGAATCCAGCCGTGCACACTGCGCCGGTCGGGCTTGGAGGCGATGCGGATCTCTTCCAATCGACCGATCGACTTCCCGCTGCGCCACTCGGCGTTCATATCCCACAGCACGCGCTGCTGTCCTTCACGCCACAGCGCCAAGGTCGCGGGTCGATCCGCCTCGACGCTGGGATACGCAAACCGGCCCGCTGCGGCGGAGTACGTGCCACCGCTCGAGGAAGGCAGCAACAAGCGCGTATTGCCGACCTGGGGCACGAGCACACGGGCCTCGCCCGTCAATGTAGCGAGCCCCACCCGGTTCACACCCTCGTCTTGGTACAGGAAATGAATCCCCGTGCCGTCTTCGCGCCAACGTGGCGAGGCTGCATTGCGATCGAGCGTAGCCGTGAGATTACGCGCCCGCTGAGCGCCCTCGAGCGGCAACAGGAATAGGTCGGTACGCTGAAACGAATTGGCACGCTTGCGCCAGCCCACGTAGGCGAGCGAACGACCGTCGGGACTGACGGCAGGACTCGTCTCAAAGCCATCGTCCTCGGTGAGCCGCTGAGCCGCTTCGCCCTCGCGCAGCGAGATCCGCCATAGATCGCCTTGGTTGGCGCGCCGCCGAGCCGTAGGGTCGGTATCCGCCGAGACAACGATGGACTGACCGTCGGGAAACCACGCCGGCGCTTCATCGCGCGCGCCCCAGTCCCCCGGCCCGTTCGTCAATTGGCGCTGGCGACCGCTATCGAGCTCGAGCACAAAGAGCTGCATGTCGCCGGGAATGAGCCAGCCCTCGCCGTCGGCGCGGTAGGGATATTGACGCACGATGCGTGGCGGGTTTGCCCACTGCGCTCCATCAGGCTTGGAAGGCAATGCAAAGAATTCCGTGGCTTTGCGCTCGACGAGCGCCACATAGGCGATCGACCGTCCATCCGGTGACCACGCAAAACTGCGCGGTGATTGACGGAGCGATGAGAGCACCTGCACCCGACCGTCGGCCAGCGACACGCGCAACAACTGCGTGCTGGTGCCGTCCTTGCCGATGAAGGCGATCGATTGGCCATCGGGCGACCAGCGTGGATTACCCGGCGAACGATCCGTACCCACCAGCAGACGCCGCTCGCCGCCCTCGGCGGCCACCCACCACAATTCATGACGAACACGATCAGTCTGGATGTCCCGCAGCTGACGCAACACGGCGACGCTGCGTCCATCGGGTGACAACTGCGGATCAATCGGCTGCTCAAGGCGATACAGGTCGAGCGCTTCGACGGGTTTTGCCGCATCCACCGCGGCACCTGCAAACGGAGCGCCGAACAGCGGCGCGAGCCCAAGCGGCAGCACGAGGCCATGCAGATGGAAAAACGACAGTCGATGCCGATGTGTCATGCAAGTCTCCCTCAGTTTGCGACCAGCAACGCATGCTGCTGCCACAGATCACTCAAATGTTCCTGCCAAAATCGCGGCGAAGCGAACCATGGAAACGCGCGCGGAAATGCTGGGTCATCCCAGCGCGCCGCGATCCAAGACGAATGGTGCAGCATACGTAGCGAGCGCAGCGGCTCGATGAGCTCGAGCTCGTGTTCATCGATGTGCGCAAACTGCCGATAGCCCTCCGCCAACTCCCGCCACTGGCCTTGCCGGTCGTCTTCGGAGCCGGAGAGAAACATCCATAGATCCTGGATGCGTGCGCCCGTCATGCAGACGTCGAGATCGACGAACACGGGCCCTTGCGCATTCCAGAGGATGTTGCCGAGATGGCAATCGCCATGCAGCCGCAGGCGCGACGACGGCCCGTAGCGCTCGAAATGCAAATCCACCTGCTCGAGTAGCACCGCAGAGACCTCCGCATACTTGTCGATGACGGTGTCATCGAGCGTCGCGGAGTTCATGAACGTCGAGGCGAGCAGATCGTCCCTCGCCCGCCAACCCAGCCGCTCGCTGCTCAGTGCAGGTCGATGACGAAACGGGCGCAGCGCACCGATCGCATGGATGCGCCCCAAGGTTCGACCGATGAGTTCGAGCGAACCACGCACGTCGATTTCTGCGGCTCGCGCGTCGAGCTTCGGAAACACCGTGTATCGCAGACCCGCGTGGGCGTGCAGCGTACTGCCCTCGAGAGCGAGCGGCTCAGCGACGGGCAGCTGCGCGGCGGCTAATTCGCGTGTGAACTCGTGCTCCTCGAGACTCTGCGCATCACTCCAGCGCGCCGGGCGGTAGAACTTCAGCACCAGCGTGCCGTGTGACTCCGAACCCAGTTGGTAAACACGATTCTCGTAGGAGTTGAGCGCGAACAATCGGCCGTCGCAAACGATACCCACGCGCTCGGCCGCCTCGAGCACGACATCGGGCGAGAGCAGCGCGAAAGGTTGCGCGGACGCTGCGCTCACCGGCCCTGCTGTTTTAGGAACTCGGAATCCTCGAACACGAAGTCGTGCCAGTTGGCGGTGTCCTGGATCTCGGGCACGTAACGGCGAATGCCGTCCTTGACCGGTTTTGGCAAGGCGTCGAGGTTACGGATCTTGGTGCCGAACCCTCGCGCTACCGTGCCACCCGGCCGATCGTCCATGCCCATCCACGGTGCCCAGCGATTTTTGTTCTGCAGCTGCAGACTGGTTGATGCCGACAAACGCTTTGGGTCCGCCACTTCGGCGAGTGGCGCCGACATGGTCATGAACGAGTTGGTATAGCTGATCTTGCCCGGGTGAATGACGTCGGGTCGGTTTTCGATCGACTCGGTGGCGAGATACACGCGATCGCCGATGGTTTCGATCGGTAATAGCTTCGGCGTATAGCCCATCGCGATCACGCCCTGCGGGGTGTACAGGCGCGGCACGGGCCCCAACTTGAAGTGGTGGATCCCCATGCGTTTGCCGGTGATCGGATTGTCGAAGAACTCAAGCGGCTCGTAGCTGTCGTGGCGGGTGTAGAAGCCCACCTCGTATTTGCGCATCTCGTGCTGGTGGTCTTCCTTCGGCTCCCAGTAATCGACCAAGATGTTGTTCATCGTAAAGAGCGGCACGAAGTTGCCTTCGCCGAGATCAGCGTAAATATTCAGCCGCATGAACGAGTAGACGACTTCTTTGCCGAGGCTACCCACGAGCTTCACGTGCGTGCGCAAAACGGTGAGCGGGTCCGTGAAATCGAGCGGCACAGCGGCGTGAGCAGGCGTCGTCAGCGCCGCGGTCACACCGAGCCCCATCGCCCCTTGCAGGGCCGTGCGTCGTGTCAGTGAGGTCATCATCCGCTCCTGTAGGCTAGAGTGTCACGGCGAGCAGCGTAGCCTGTCGGATGGCTCGCTTGGCATCGAGTTCGGTGGCAACGTCCGCGCCGCCCACCTTGTGCACGCGCAGACCGGCTGCACGCAGCGGCTCGAATAATTCACAGCGCGGTTCCTGACCCGCACACAGCACGATGCTGTTGACCTCGAGCAAGCGGGACGCATCGCCCTGTCGGATGCGCAGTCCCGCGTCATCGATGCCGAGATACTCGACCCCCGACAGCATGTTCACGCGCCGCATTTTGAGGATGCTGCGATGGATCCAGCCCGTCGTCTTGCCAAGTCCCGCACCTGGCTTCGACACCTTGCGCTGCAGCAAATAGACGATGCGCGCGGGCGGCTCGGGCTGCGGGCCGGCAGGACTCACCCCGCCTCGCGCCAGCGCCGGATCGGTCACGCCCCACTCGCGCATCCATGCCTCGCGATCGAGACTGCTGGATGCGCCCTGCTGAGTCAGAATGGTCGCCACCTCGAAGCCGATCCCGCCGGCGCCGATGATGGCCACGCGCGGACAGACCGATCGGGCGCAGCTGATGGCCTCGATATAAGTCATGACCGATGGATGTTGCTGACCGGGGATGCGCGGGTCACGCGCGTTGACACCGGTCGCGAGCACCACCTCGTCGTAACCGCCTTGCTGCAGCAACTCGACCGTCACC
>JBJTBK010000075.1:0-11368 GCA_046091245.1 Nevskiaceae bacterium
CGAGTTCGAATTTGACGTCGCGCGGATTACGGCCCGCGGTAATCGCCGCACGCAGTGCCGCGATCTCGCCAAGCGGACGAAACGACAGCAACTCGAAGTAGCGCCACATCAACTCGTCGCTGATCGACATGAGCTTGCCGAACTGCGAATCCGCAGGCTCGTCGATCCCGACGTAATTGCCGAGTGACTTGGACATTTTATTGACGCCATCGAGCCCTTCGAGCAGCGGCATCGTCAGCACGCACTGCGGCTCCTGGCCGTACGCGTCCTGCAGCGTGCGACCCACCAGCAGATTGAACTTTTGGTCGGTGCCGCCCAACTCCACATCCGCACGCAACGCCACCGAGTCGTAGCCTTGTGCCAGCGGATAAAAGAACTCATGCACGGAAATCGGCTGCTGACTCTTGAATCGCTTGGCGAAGTCGTCGCGCTCGAGCATGCGGGCCACCGTGTACTTGGCGGCCACCTCAACGAATTGCGGCAGCGGCATGTTGCTGAGCCAGCGTGAGTTGAACTCGATCAGCGTGCGTGCGGGGTCGAGGATCTTGAAGATCTGCGTCTGATAGGTGCGTGCGTTCTCCTGCACGGCCTCGGGCGTCAGTCGCGGTCGCGTGGCATTGCGCCCCGTGGGATCACCGATGAGCCCCGTGAAGTCACCGATCAGGAAGATCACCTCGTGACCGAACTGCTGGAACTGGCGCATCTTGTTGATGAGCACGGTGTGTCCGAGGTGCAAATCCGGTGCGGTTGGGTCGAACCCCGCCTTGATGCGCAGCGGCTTGCCACGCGCCAGTTTTTTCTCGAGTTCGGCCTCGATGAGCAACTCCGCCGACCCGCGGCGCAGCTCGTCCAATTGATCTTTGATGCTCTGCATGTTGACCCGCCCTGCCTGCGCGGGTACTTTCCGCGGTTTGGCGAGTGCGAAGTGTAGTCCATGACGCTGGAAATCGGCTCGGGAAACAAACTCCTCGACTTTCTCAAGGCCCGGTGGCTGCAGTGCACCGTAGTGGCCGTGCTCGCCCTCACCTGGTGGCGCGGTGAGCTGTGGGTGGAAGATGCGCGGCGCGCCGATGAGGCCTCCGTGCAAGCGAGCATGCTCGAGTCCGCTCGCGCGGCAGCGGAAACTGCGCTGCTGCCCGCAACCGTCGATGTGATCGTCGGCGCCAACGACACCCTTGAGCGCATTTTCCGCAAGCTCAGCCTGTCGGTGACGGATCTGGCGACGCTGCGCAGCCTGCCCGATCTGCGCGCGAGCCTCGATAAACTCTACCCCGGCGAGCTGCTCAAGTTCCGCTTGCAGGACTCGAAGCTCGTCGGTCTCGAACGGCAACTGAGCCCGAGCGAGACGCTGAAGGTGAGCCGTGATCCGAACGGCTTCGCGAGCGAGCTCATCATCAACCCGCTCGAGCGCGAGGTTGTGACCGGCGAGGCGACGATCCGCTACTCGCTCTTCCAGGCGGCAAGCGATGCAGGCATGAGCGACGGCCTTGCACTGCGCATCGCGGATGTCTTCCGTTGGGATATCGATTTCGTGCTCGACATTCAGCCGGGCGATCGCTTTCGCGTCACCTACGAGCAGATCAGCCAAGACGGCGAGCCGATCGGCGATGGTGACGTGTTGGCCGTGGAGTTCATCAACCAAGGGCAGGTGTATCGCGCCGTGCGCTTTTCGCCGGATGGCCAGAACGCTTCCTACTACACGCCGGATGGCAAGAGCCTGCGCAAAGCTTTCCTGCGCGCGCCACTCGAATTCACCCGCGTGAGCTCGCGCTTCAATCCCTATCGTCGCCATCCCGTACTCAACCGGATCCGCGCGCACCGTGGCACGGACTACGCCGCGCCGATCGGCACACCGGTCAAAGCCGCGGGCGCAGGTCGCGTTCGGTTCATCGGTAACAAGGGCGGCTACGGCAAGGTGATCGAGCTCGAGCACGCCAACGAAATTCGTACGGTCTACGGTCACTTGTCGCGCTTCGCTCGAGGTCTTCGGGTCGGTCAACGCGTGTCGCAGGGTGAAGTGATCGGACACGTCGGCATGACGGGCCTCGCCACCGGACCGCACCTGCACTACGAGTACCTCGCTCGAGGCGTGCACAAAGATCCGCAGAAAGTACCGCTTCCTAACGACCAACCGATCCCGGCCTCGCGCATGGCCGCGTTCCGTGACCATGCGGCGCCTCTGATTGCCACGCTCGACCAAGGTTCGCCCGCCCCCTATCTGGCGCGGCAGGCTCAGAGCGCCGCGAGCGGCGGCGCCACCTCGGGCGCCGCGGGGCGCTGAGCGGTCGCTCCAGGCTTGTCGCGGGCTGTAACACACGCGTCCTGGCGTCCGTGATTAACTAGGCCCGATATGAGCCTGGCGGCACCCCCCACCCTGATCAATCGCGAGCTCTCGCAGCTGGAGTTCAACCAGCGCGTGCTTGCGCAGGCTCGCGACCCGTCGGTACCGCTGCTCGAGCGGCTGCGATTCCTCTGCATTTCCTCCAGCAACCTCGATGAATTCTTCGAGATCCGGGTGGCAGGCATCAAACAGATGCAGGAGAGCTCGCCGCAGTCGACCAGCCCCGATGGGTTACGTCCGGCACAGCAACTCGCGGCCATCCATGAGCGAGCCTCGCGGCTCGTCGCCGACCAGTACGACTGCCTCGGCAGCATGTTGCTGCCCGAACTGGCAGCGGCCGGAGTCGAGCTCGTGCCAAGCGGCGGGTGGAGCGAGATCGAGCGGGAATGGCTCGCCGACTACTTCGAGAAACAGATCGAGCCGGTGCTCTCACCCTTGGCGCTCGATCCCTCGCGGCCCTTCCCGCGCATCCAAAACAAGAGCCTCAATTTCATCGTGCGCTTGCAGGGTGAAGATGCCTTCGGTCGCGAAGCCACACTCGCTATCGTACAGGCGCCGCGTTCGCTGCCCCGCGTGGTGCCACTCCCCGCGCGCGCCCAAGGCGGCCAGCCGTTCGTGCTTCTCTCGACCATCATCGAAGAGTTCGTACCGCGACTCTTCGAGGGGATGATCATCGACGAGTGTCAGCAGTTTCGTCTCACGCGCAACAGCGACCTGTTCGTCGACGAGGAAGAAGCCGATGACCTGCGTCGCGCGCTGGAGGGCGAGCTCGCGCACCGGCGCTATGGCGCGGCAGGGCGCCTCGAGACGACTAACGATTGCCCGGCCGAGCTCGTCAATTTCCTCGCCAAGCAGTTTGGCATCGGCGTGCACGACATCTACGCCGTGCCCTCACCGGTCAATCTGCATCGTCTCTCAGCGATCTACGATCTCGCGCAGCGTGCAGATCTCAAATATCCGCCGTTCCAACCGAGTCTGCCGCGCCGGCTCGGCGATGGGCCTGACATGTTCGCAGCGATCCGCCAAAGCGATCTGCTGCTGCATCACCCCTTTCAGTCGTTCGCCCCAGTGGTGAACTTCCTGCGTCAAGCCGCCACCGACCCCAAGGTACTGGCCATCAAGCAGACGCTGTATCGCACGGGCGCAGACTCGGCGATCGTCGATGCGTTGGTCGCAGCGGCGCAGGCGGGCAAGGACGTGACGGTGGTGATCGAGTTGCGCGCGCGTTTCGATGAGGAGGCGAACATCGAGTTGTCCGATCGCCTACAAGAGGCGGGGGCCCACGTGATGTACGGCGTGGTCGGGTTCAAGACGCACGCGAAACTCGCCCTGGTGGCGCGGCGTGAACACGACGGCATTCGCCGCTACTGCCATCTCGGCACTGGCAACTACCACTCGCGCACCGCACGGGCGTATACAGACTATGGGCTCTTCACCTGCGCGCCCGACATTGGCCAGGACGTGCACGAGGTCTTCCTGCAACTGACGAGCCTGACGCGGAAACCGCGCCTGAATTGCTTGCTGCAGTCACCGTTCGATCTGCATCGCGCCATGCTCGAGAAACTCGAACGCGAGGCGACGCACGCCGCGGCCGGGCGCCCGGCGCGCGTCATCTTAAAGATGAATGCGCTCGTCGAACCTGAGTCGATCGACATGCTGTACAAGGTGTCGCAGGCGGGCGTAAAAGTCGACTTGATCATCCGCGGAGTCTGCGCGCTGCGCCCGGGTGTGCCCGGCCTCTCGGAGAACATCCGCGTGCGCTCGATCGTCGGGCGCTTTCTCGAACACTCACGTGTTTTCTGGTTCGGCAACAACGGCGACCCAGAGATCTTCTGCAGCAGCGCCGATTGGATGGATCGCAATTTCTTCCGGCGGGTCGAGATCGCTTTTCCCATCCGCCGAGCGAAATACCACCACAACATCCTGCGCGATCTGGAAGCCTATTTGCGTGACAACACCCAGTCCTGGGAGCTCGACAAGGGCGGTGGCTACCGACGGGTCGAGGGCGTCGCGGGCGAGCGGAACGATGCGCAGGGCGAGCTGATGGCGGCCTATACGGCCGGCAGGCCTCTCGAAGAGTAGACCCGCAAACGCAGATCGGCTGCGCGCAGCTGATCGATTTCCTGACTGAGATCGGCCACCGTCAGCGGATGCTCGCGCAACCAACGTACCGGAAAGCGCATCTCGAGCGTGCAGCCGCGGGCCATCAACGTGAGTTCCGGTAGCGGCGCACGACCTCGCCCCCTGTGCAGTAGCACCGCGATACGCAGCAGCACGATCAAAAAAATACTTCGCTTGTCCCAGCTCGGCAGCAGTTGATCGAAACCTTCGAGCGAGAGCTTGCGTCGATGGCCGCCTACAAGGCGCGCAAGAATGCGCTGCTCTTCGCGCGGAAAACCGGGCATGTCGGCATTTTCCAGCAAGTAAGCCCCGTGCTGGTGGTAGCGCGAGTGCGACACGTCGAGACCGATCTCATGCAGGCGCGCTGCCCACGCGAGCAACTGCTCGGCGATCGGATCGTCGAGCTGCCACGCGTCCGCTACCTGTGCCAAAAAACCGATCGCGGTGCGCTCGACGCGTTCCGCCTGCGCCGGATCGACGTGATACCGAGCTTGCATGGCGCGCACGGTGCGCTCGCGCGCGTCCTCGCGCGTCAGTCGGCCGACGAGATCGTAGAGCACTCCGTCGCGCATCGCGCCATCGGAGACTTCCATTCGCTTGACGTCGACTACGTCGAACACCTCGCAAAGGATGGCGAGTCCACCCGGAAACACTTGGCGACGATCATCGTTGAGCACCGCCAGCGGAATATCGCGTACATGATCGGCACGCAGAATCATCTCGATCACCGCCTCTAGTCCCTCGGGCGTGATCGCCTGCGCGAGTGGATCGAGCTCACGGATGGCATCGCCGATGGCTTTGACTGACCCGGAGCTACCGACGGCTTGCACCCACCCGACCCTGCGATAGGCCGCCTCAATCGGCTCGAGTTCGCTGCGCGCCGCGACGCGCGCACGGGCGAAGCGCTTTGCCGACAGCTTGCCGCCAGCGAAAAACCGCTCGCTAAGCCCCACGCAGCCGAGCTCGGTGCTCTCGAGTTTCAGCGGCGTGAGGTCCTCGCCGATGATCAATTCCGTGCTACCACCGCCGATATCGACCACGAGCCGACGGCCACTGCCACTCGGCATGGTGTGCGAGACACCCGAATAAATCAGGCGTGCCTCTTCCATGCCCGAAACGATTTCGATCGGGAAGCCGAGCGCTGAGCGCGCCTTCTCGAGAAAGGACTGCTTTCGATGAGCACGACGCAGGGCGTTGGTGCCAACCACACGAACTTTGTCCGGATGGATCTCGCGCAAGCGCTGACCGAAGCGCTCGAGGCAGCCGATGGCTCGAGCGGCGACGTCACGATCGAGTCGACCCTCCTCGTCCATGCCGGAGCCGAGCCGAACGCTCTCTCGCAGACGATCCATGACGACCAATTGGCCATGGGTGTAGCGAGCCACAACCATGTGAAAACTATTGGAGCCGAGATCAACTGCCGCGAGTAACTCGGGTGCCTCTCGGGCCGTGCTCCGCGTCACCTCACCACCGCCGCAGCCGACCGGTCAGGGGAAAGGGAAATCAGGCGGCGAAGGAAGAGCCGCAACCACAGGTCGTGGTGGCGTTCGGGTTGCGAATGACAAACTGCGCGCCATCCAGCCCTTCGCGATAGTCGATTTCGGCCCCCGAGAGGTACTGGAAGCTCATCGGGTCGACGAGTAGGGTGACCCCGAGGTTTTCGATCATCGTGTCGCCGTCTTGGGCCTGCTCGTCGAACTCGAACCCGTACTGCAAGCCCGAGCACCCACCGCCCTGCACGAACACCCGGAGCTTGAGGTTAGGGTTGCCCTCTCCATCGATCAGCGAGCTCACCTTGCGGGCAGCCGCGTCGGTGAACACGAGGGCCGGGGGCATATCGAGCGGAAGATCTTCGGCGGTCATGGCGGTACTCATGTGGGTTATTCTAGTTTTTGACCGTAGGACCGTCAAAAGATTGCGGGATCAGCTTGCCTTCGACGCGGGCGCCGAGCGTCATCTCGATGGCGCCGTAGTAGACATCGCCCGTAACCCGTGCCTTCTCACCGAGCACGACCCGCTCGCTACCGCGCACATCGCCCACCACCTCGCCATTAACAACCACGTGAGCGACATCGACGTTGCCGACGACCGCCCCCGACTCGCCAATCCACAGCGTCGCTGGCCCCCCGCCCGCGAGCGAACGGACATTGCCGGTCACCCGCCCCTCGAGGTGCAAGCCCGCTGTGAACTCGATATCGCCCGTAAGTCGCGCTTCCCGACCAATCAACGTGTCGATACGGCCCGGCACCGGTGGCGTCTTGCGTCGTCCGAACATACTTCCCCTCAACCGCCTCTGGACCTGCGAACTCAAGAGCCCACGGCGGGCCACAGCATCGATTGAATCACGCCATCACCCTTCCCACCAAGCGGCTTGACCTGCACGGTGACCCGCTCAGGCGTGAATCCTGGAGGCGGTGTCAGCTCCTGCTCGATGTTCTCGAAATACTGGAAGCTGTAGCCGCGCTCAGGCTGCGCAAGGCGGACGAGCCTTCCGCCACGGGAGCCTTCCAGGGTGATTACGATCGTGCCGGAGACGATGCCTTGGGGGTTGCCCGGCTGCACGAGGGCGAGGCGCAGCACACGGCTTTGCGGACGCGGCCCCGCCGTCAGACGCAGCGTACGGATCGCGACGTCAGGCCGCTCGGCATCCCTTGCGACGATGCCGCGGAAAAACTCGAGTTGCTGTTTTTGACGGGCGGTCTCGGCCTGCAGCTCGCCGATG
The DNA here is from genome assembly GCA_046091245.1 of Nevskiaceae bacterium. GTDB lineage: Bacteria > Pseudomonadota > Gammaproteobacteria > Steroidobacterales > Steroidobacteraceae > UBA964. The sequence goes on from JBJTBK010000075.1 coordinate 7,185, forward strand.
GTGCGCCCCACCTCGCGGCGCTCGTCAGCCTGTCCTGCCTTCAGCGTATCGAGTTCGGCAACCTGCCGTCGCAGCGTCTCGATGGTCGCATCACGCTCACCAATCGTCTCGCGCAGCTGCGCAGCGTCGTCGAACCAGCCGCCACCCGCCGCGATGTTGCTGCGCCCCAGAAGATAACCCGCAGCGCCCACGATCACGAGCACGATCCCCGCCAGCACGAACGCGCGCCGGCCGTGCAGCCAACCGACGCTGCGGACAATCAGTCGTGTGGGAGTTTTGGGTGGCATGGGCGACCTCAGCGCTGCTGCCACCACTCCGGATAGGGTGGTAGCCCTTGAGGAAACGCGAGCTCGCCGAGTTCGTGCAGTGCCCGCCGATAAACCTGTCGCTTGAAGTGGATCACCTCGCGCACGGGCTCCCAGAACGTCGCCCAGCGCCACTCCGAAAACTCCGGCTGACTCGTGTGATCGAAGCGCACGGGCGGCTCCTCGTCTCGGCCGCGCAGCAAAAACCAGCGCTGCTTTTGCCCGAGACACAGCGGTAACTGCTCGTGCCTGATGTATCGATCAGGTAGGCGGTAACGCAGCCAACGCTGTGTCACCCCGACGATCTCGACATGCTCGCGCTCCAGACCGATTTCCTCGCGCAACTCGCGATACATGGCCTGCTCGAGCGTCTCGCCCACCTGGATGCCGCCTTGGGGGAACTGCCAACCCTTGCCCCCCGCGCGACGACCTAGGAAGACGCGGCCGTCGGTCTGCATCAGGACGATGCCGACGTTGGCGCGAAAACCTTCGGCGTCGATCTCGTCCGTCATGCTCAGGCCCGCCGCTCCGTCAGCGTCTTGCGTCCCTCGAGGTACTCGCGGCCGCGCCGCATCAGCGCGGTGAAGGTCGCCTGATCGCGTGAAAGCACCGCGCGACGCAGCGACTCGACGGCCTTCGCCAGCGCCTCGAGCGACTCAGCACCGTAATCGTTGAGACTCTGGATTTCGAAGTACAGTTCGGGGCTTTCCTGCGCCACACGCGTCGCCACATCGAGCTGCGCGTCGAAGGTAGTGCTCGAGAGTTTCGCGAGGCGCGGCGCCGCTTCACCGCTCTCGGCGAGCGCGGTGAAGAATGAAATATTGAGCGCGTGCGAAAGACCCAGCACGTAGGCGATCAGGCGATCGTGCTCATCGAGAGTCATCACGGCCTGTTCGACCATCGTCGGCGCAAACAATTCCCGCGCGCTGGCCAGGGCCTCGGCATGGTCGAGATCGACAAAGATCACATGTCGGCCCGACAGCAACTCGGTATCCGGACCGAACATCGGGTGTACCGAAGTCACTCGACAGCCGTGCGATTTGAGCGCCATCAATCCGCCACGCAAGGGCGATTTCAAGGAGCCCAGATCAAAGATTACGCCAGCGGGTCGACGCATCGCCAGATCGCGCAGCACCTTGTCGGTGTAGCCGAGGGGTGTAGCCACGACGATGAAGTCCTGATCGAGCGCGTTCTGCGCATAGTCACCCACATCGAGGGTGCCGGGCGGTGCACCCGCCGGGTCGCTCACCTCGACCGCGAAACCCTGCGAGTGGAGAAAGTCACTGAACCAGCGACCGAGCTTGCCCGCACCGCCGATGACGAGGGCGCGCCGGCCGCTGCCGTGGCCGAGTGCAGCAACGCTCGAGCGCTCCTGGGTGGTGAGTGAACTGCGGATCAGCATGCGCATCAGATCTTCGGCGATGCGCGGTGAAACCCCGTGCGCCTCGGCTCGCGCCCGCGCACCGAGGATGACCTCGCGCTCGCGACCGTAATCGCGAGTCGGATAGCCGGTGGCGCGCTTCACTCGTGCGATTTCGCTGCTGGTGCGCTGCCGTTCGGCGATCAGTTCGATGAGCCGCGTGTCGATGTCATCGAGGTGGGCTCGGAGCTCGTCCAAGGTCGTCATGAGTCGATTCCGTCATTCGCGAACAGGGGTTAGAACCCGATACTATAGACGCTCATTCCCATCCTCTCCGCCGGAAAGCTGCCGCCATGCCCGTTCCCGTGCAATTCCTGCCCTCTCCCCTGCCGCGCCTGCCGCTCGCCACTGCTGCCGAATGGCTGGCGTTAGCCCGTCGCCGCGCGGACCAACCGAACCCCAACGCGATGGTCGTTGCCAGCGTCGGTGAGGGTGGCTTGCCCTCGGCGCGTGTGGTGCTGTGCAAGGAAATCGTGATCGATCCGGGCTATGTGTGCTTCTACACCAACTACGACTCGCGCAAAGGCCGCGAGATCGAAGCTCACCCGCGGGTCGCGATCGTGATGCATTGGGATCACCTGTACCGGCAGGTCAGGATCGAGGGACAGGTGGTGCGCGCGCCAGCCGCCGAGAGTGATGCCTATTTCCTGACGCGGCCCTGGCAGCGTCGCGTGGGCGCTTGGGCGAGTGCGCAAAGCCAGCCCGTCGACTCCCGCGCCGATCTCGAACGCGCCGTTGTCGAAACAGCCCAACGCTTTGGTGTCCCCGTCCCGGGCCCGGAAGATGCCGCCGCACCTGCGGGCACCGGGGACCAGATTCCCCGCCCACCCCACTGGGGCGGCTACCACGTCTACGCCGACGCCGTGGACCTGTGGATCGAGGGCGAGTCGCGCATCCATGACCGGGCGCGCTGGGTGCGCACGCTGCGACCCAGCCCCGACGCGGGATCGCCGCCGATCGGGTTGGATGACTGGCGCTGCACCCGCCTGCAGCCCTGAGCTCGTCAGCCGCGCAACGACTCGAGCACGGTAGCGTGCAGCGGCCCGTTGCTCGCAAGCACGCTCGTCGTGGAGAGCCCAACCGCCCCGCCTTCGAGATCCGTGAAGCACCCACCGGCCTCCTCGATGATCACGGTCAGCGCCGCGATGTCGAGGATATTCACGTCCGATTCGATCACCACATCCAGCGCGCCCCGCGCGAGCAAGTGGTAGTGAACGAAGTCGCCGTAGCCACGGATACGGCTGACCCGAGTGACGAGATCACCGAAGCGTGACCAGCCCGGCCCTGAAGCCAGGGTTTTCAGGTTACCGGTGGAGATGATCGACGCATCGAGCGTTGCCGTCTGGCTGACACGGATGCGCGCATCGTTGAGCCAGGCCCCTGCACCGCGCTCAGCCCACGCCAATTCGCCGTAGGCCGGCGCAGAGGAGACACCGAGCACGAAACGCCCGCCGCGCAGCAACGCGATTTGCTTTGAGAAGAACGCACACTCGCGCACACACGACTTGGTTCCGTCGATCGGATCCACGAGCCAGATGCTCTCGGCATCCATAGAGTGCTGACCGGTTTCCTCGCCGAAAAACCCGTAACTCGGGAAGCGCTGCGAGAGAACTTCCTGAATGACCTGTTCCGCTCGCACGTCCGCTTCGGTCACCGGTGATTTATCGGCCTTGGTCACCACCGCGAGACTTTTCTGAAAGAGCCCCCGGATCACCGTCTCACCGGCGTAGGCGGCATCGAAGGCGGCTTGCAATTCAGCGGACGGCACGCATTCTTCCTCGGGCATAGCCAGCGGAGTGGTATCTTACCGCGCATGGGAAATCGGCTTAGCAAGATCTACACGCGCACGGGCGATGATGGCACCACCGGACTCGGCGATGGCACGCGAGTGCCCAAGGACGCCGCCCGGGTGGAGGCTTACGGCACGGTCGACGAAGCCAACAGTAGCCTTGGTGTGGTGCTGGCTGTGCCCGGTCTACCGCCCGCTGTGGCTGAGTGCCTCACCCGCGTGCAACATGACTTGTTCGACCTTGGCGGCGAGCTTTGCATCCCTGGCATGCAGCTGATCGGCGAAGCACAAATCGATCGGCTGGAGCAGGAACTGGACGGCTTCAACGATCCGCTGCCGCCTCTCAAAGATTTCATTCTGCCGGGCGGCGGCCCGGCTGCTGCAGCCTGTCATGTGGCGCGCACCGTGGTGCGGCGCGCCGAACGACGCGTGTGGACCCTGGCCGCGAGCCTCGAGGGGGCCGAGGCGCCGTTCAGCCCGCTGCCCGCCCGCTACCTCAACCGCCTCTCAGACCTGCTGTTCGTGGTGGCACGCGTGCTCGCCCGCCACGAGAACGGCAGCGAGGTCATCTGGAAGCGCGAGCGCAGCTGACCCGTCGCGGCGCGGCCGGGCGACGGCCGCGCCCGCTCAGCGCTCGGCCACGGCGCGCTCGTCGACCTCGCTGCGGATC
>JBJTBK010000076.1:0-4455 GCA_046091245.1 Nevskiaceae bacterium
GTACCAGTTCCGTCCGCCGCGACCGTTCGCGCCGGGCCTCGAGGTGGCTGGCGTTGTCGATGCCGGGGGGGAAGGCGTGACGGCGTTCAAGATCGGCGATCGCGTCTTCGTGCAGACGAGTCATGGCGGACTTGCAGAGCAACTCATCGCCACACCGAGTCAGTGCATGGCCATTCCTGCCGCAATGCCCTTCGAAACGGCGGCAGCGTTACTACTGACCTACGGTACTTCGCTTCATGCCTTGAAGGACCGGGCTCAATTGAAGTCCGGAGAAACCTTACTGGTGCTCGGCGCCGCGGGCGGCGTCGGCCTTGCCGCCGTGGAATTAGGCAAAGCCTGCGGCGCGCGCGTCATCGCGGCCGTCTCCTCCGAGGCCAAGGCCGCTGTTGCACGTGAACATGGCGCCGACGAGACACTCGTCTATCCGGCAGCGGTCAACGATACGCGCGCACTGGCCACTCTGTTCAAAGAAGCCTGCGGTTCAAAAGGTGCCGACGTGATCTACGATCCCGTGGGCGGCGAATATGCCGAGCCTGCGCTGCGCGCCATCGCGTGGGAGGGCCGCTACCTCGTCATCGGTTTTCCCGCAGGGATTCCCAAGTTTCCCTTGAACCTGCTGCTGCTCAAGGGTTGTGACGTGCGAGGGGTCTTCTGGGGCGCTTGGGTGGCGCGCGAACCGAAGCGGCATCACGCCAACATGCAGCGCCTGCTCGAACTGTATGCGAGCGGTGGGATCCGACCGCGCATCTCGGCACGCTTCCCACTCGCCGAAGGCGGCACGGCACTCGCCACGCTGCTGCGTCGCGAGGCGCTCGGCAAGATCATCGTCAGCCTGGAGTGATTCAGGAGGCACCGATGCCGATGTACAGTCTGATGTTTCTTGCGTTTGGGCTCGCGCAGCTCGCGCTGTTCGTTTGGCTGCTCGGCATTTATCGCCATAGCCGCAACGGCGGTGCGCTGGTACTGCTGGTCCCGCAGTTTTTCCTGATATGGGACAACCTGCGTGTCGCCGCCGGTATCGTCATCGGCTTCGGCGATCTGCTCTATGCACTGAGTTGGCCAGCCTTCTGGGCGCACTGGCTGTCGGGCTGTTGGCTGATCATCACTTGCGGTGCCATCCTGCGCCTTGCGAACTTCGAGTTCGCTGCGCGCAAGTGGGTCATGGGCGGTTTCTGTCTTCTGACCACGGCGCTCGTGCTGCACGATCTGCCGCTGTTCTGGACCAAAGATATCTACCCCGTCTGTGAATTCGACCTCATCCGCTACAGCGGCACGGTCACCGAGGCTAATCGCTGCAGTGCCACCCAAGCCTTGGTGCCGAGCGACGGTCCGCCGATCGCACCGATCGTCACCTGCTTCGTGACCATTTTGGTGGGCGCACTGCTGTGGCTGCGGCGCGGTCTACCGTGGCTCTCGCTCGGCGGGATCGCCATGCTACTCACCGTCGCCATCCCCGTGCTGAACCGACACAGGCTCGACAACCTCGGCGAAGTGTTCATTCATGGCGGGGCGATTTTGACGCTGTGGCAACTCACCCGTGCAGGTGATCGACCAGCTCGGTGAGCGACGCCACTTCGAGATCGGCGCGTACGCCGAGCTGAGCGGGCCATTCGTTACCCTGCCGATTGACCCATACAGCGCGGCAACCGGCCTCGAGTGCGCCCTGCACGTCTGCCTGCGGGCTGTCGCCCACATAGAGAATGTCCTGTGGTGGCAAGCTGAGCGCCCGTGAGATTGCCAGAAAGGCTTCGACATGCGGCTTGGCATAGCCGACCGATTCGGCGTTCAAGTTAAGCTCGAAATGGCTGCCGATGGACATCGTGCCGACATCGGCGTTGCCATTCGAAAACGTGGCGAGCCTGAATCTTTGAGCCAGTCGTTGCAGCGAAGGCGTCACATCGGCGTACACCTCGACTTCGTTGCGCGCCGCCTTGAACACGTCGAACGCCGCCTCGCCGACCGTTGGATCATGCGCATGCCGAACCGCCAGCCTGCGCAGCGCCTCGGTGCGCAACCAGGTCATGTGGTGCGCGAGCTGCGGATGCTCACGGGCGAGACTCATGCGTTCCGCCCACAGCTCCTGCGGCCCGAAGCAGGCCGCGAGGCGCGGGTGTTCGCGTTCGAGGTACTCATGCATCAGTCGTTCCGCACGCTGCAGCACGGGCTGCACCGGCCACAGCGTGTCATCCAGATCGAAACAGACGGCTTGAACGCGGACGGACATCGCTGCGGGGGTCCTCGACTACAATGGGCCCACCTTTTACCGACCCCGCCCCTGGAGCACAACCATGGCCGTCATTTCCCGTCGCACCCGCCCGTTGCTGACTGCCGCCCTGTCACTGGTTGCCGCGGCGAGCCTTCTAAGTTCGGGCAAAGCCCTGGCTGCGGCGCCCGCCTCGCAGGCTGCGACGCCCGCCTCGCAGGCTACGCGTGGCGCGAGCCCCTTCACGCCAGAAGATCTCGTGCAACTGGCTCGTGTCGCCGACCCGCGAGTATCGCCGGATGGGCGCTTCGTTGTGTTCAGCGTGCGCGAGACCGACATGGCCGCCAACCGTGGACGCACCGATCTGTGGCTGGTCGAAACCGGCGCCGCCGCTCCAGTGGCCCGCCGCCTCACGCAGCAGCCGGGTAGCGACTCCTCAGCGCGCTGGGCGCCGGATGGCTCCGGCGGTTATTTCCTTGCAAGCCGCAGCGGTTCCTCGCAGGTATGGTTCCTGACGCTGGCGGGGGGTGAGGCGCAGGCGGTCACGGAGCTGCCACTCGATGTGGGCTCATTCGAAATCTCCCCGCGCGGCGATCGTATTGCCGTGTCGCTCGAGGTGTTTCCCGACTGCGCCGATCTGAAATGCAGCAGCGATCGGCTTGCCGCCGAGCGCAGCAAAAAATCATCTGGCCAAAGTTACGATCAATTGTTCGTGCGGCATTGGGACACGTGGAAGGACGGCACGCTGTCGATGCTGTTCACGGCGCCGCTTGGCGCCGACCGGCGGGCCGGAGCGCCGGTCAATGTCTCCGCAGCGGTGCGAGGTAATGTGCCCTCAAAGCCCTTCGGCGGCGACGAAGACTATGCCTTCAGCCCAGACGGCATGCGGCTCGTGTTCAGCGCGCGGCTCGCCGATCGAGGCGAGGCCTGGTCGACCAATTTCGATCTGTACGAAGTGGTCGCCGACGGCTCTGACGCAGCGCGCAACCTCACGGCCAACAACCCGGCCTGGGATGCGCAGCCTGTGTTCCTCGCGAACGGCGATCTCGCTTGGTTGGCCATGACACGGCCGGGCTTCGAGGCCGATCGGTTCCAGATCATGCTGCGCAGCGCCATCGATGGTCGTGTGCGGGCCCTGAGCGTCGACTGGGATCGATCCGTGGCCACCTTGGGCACGACCTTCGATGGCAAGCGACTGCTCGCCACCAGCGACGATCTTGGCCAGGTAGGGTTGTTCGAGATCGACCCTGTTTCGGGTCGGCGCACCACGCGCTTGAGTCGCGGTCAGGTGGCCGCGTTCAATGCGACACGCGAGGGTATCGTCGTCGAATGGGCAGCGCTTGACTCACCGCCCGACCTCTACCTGCTCGAGGCGCGACCGCGTGACGCTACCCAACCGCTGCGCCGACTCACCGCCGTCAACGCCACTCGACTTCAAGGACGGCGACTGAGCGCATTCGAGCAATTCTCGTTCACGGGTTGGAACGATGAGATCGTTTACGGCCACGTGATGAAGCCGCATGGCTACACACCCGGTCAAAAATATCCGATCGCTTTCATCGTGCATGGTGGACCGCAGGTCAGTTTTGCCAATCAGTGGTCGTGGCGTTGGAATGCGCAGATGTACGCCGGCGCCGGCTACGGCGTCGTGTTCATCGACTTTCATGGCTCACCGGGATACGGACAAGCCTTCACCGATTCGATCAGTCAGGACTGGGGCGGCAAGCCGCTCGTCGACTTGCAGAAAGGTCTTGAAGCCGCCGTCAACCAATACAACTGGCTCGATGGCGATCGCGCCTGTTCGCTCGGCGCCTCCTATGGCGGCTTCATGCAAAACTGGATTGCCGGCAACTGGCCCGATCGCTTCCGCTGCATCGTCAACCATGCGGGTATCTTCGATCAGCGGAGCATGTATTACGGCACCGAAGAATTGTGGTTCACCGAGTGGGAGAACGGCGGCCCGTACTACGCCGCGCCGCGCATTCACGAAAAATTCAACCCGGCCGATTACGTCACCCGCTGGCGTACCCCGATGCTCGTAACCCATGGCGCACTCGATTACCGCGTGCCCTACATCCAAGGTCTCGCGACCTTTACTGCCCTTCAGCGCCAAGGCGTAAAGAGTCGGCTGCTGTTTTTCCCGGATGAAAATCATTGGATCCTGAAGCCCGCCAACAGCGTGCAATGGCACACCGCGGTACTCGACTGGCTGCGGGAGCACCTCCAGGCCCCGGGCCACCCCAAGGCGGGCA
>JBJTBK010000077.1:0-4100 GCA_046091245.1 Nevskiaceae bacterium
TCGTGACGGTGCTGCGGATACCCGCAGCGGTCGCCGGCTTTTTGATCTTCCTCTCCAAGCTCTACGACGCGGTTTCCGACCCGGTGACCGGTTATCTCAGCGATCAGACCGGGGGTACCCAGGGTCGCCGTCGGCCCTGGCTCTTTTGGGGAGCCCTGGTGTCGGCGGTGTCGTTCTTCGGCGTCTTCACCGTCCCCTTCGTCGGCCCATGGCCGAGCATGACCGAGGGTGAGGGCCTCTTGGCGGCGCTGTACGTGCTGGCCGCCCTACTGCTTTATACAACGGGCTATTCGCTCTTCAACGTGCCCTACATGGCCATGCCTGCCGAGATGACGACGGGCTACCACGAACGCTCCTCGATCCATGGCTGGCGGGTGATGTTCGCGTCAGTCGGCGGCTTTTTGTCCCAGTCAGCGGCTGGGGCTGTGCTCGAACTGATGGGCAAAGACTGGGACGCCCACGCCGCCGTCGGAGCCCTGGGCGGTGCACTCATCCTCGCGGCCATGCTGACGGCTTGGTGGGGTACTCGGGAGGCGCCATTCCACCCGCAAACGGATGCGCGCGTGCCGCTCCGCGATCAGGTGCTCGGCTTCCTGCGTAACCTGCCCTTCCAGCAGATCCTCGCCATCAAGCTCGTGCAGTTGATCGGCGTCAGTGCCAGTTCCAGTGGCTTGATGTTCGTCCTCGTCAGCGTGATCGACATGCCACTCACCCGCCTGCCGCTCATCGGCGGACCGATGGTGCTCGCGGTGCTACTCGGTACGCCGCTGCTCGTACGGCTCTCGAAGCGGGTCGGCAAGCGCTGGGCCTACGCCTGCTCATCGGTGCTGACGGGATCCGTGGGCCTGTCTTGGATGTACGCCATGCCGGGTGAGCCCGTGGCGCTCTTGGCACTGCGCGGCTTCGTCAACGGCCTCGCCTTCGCCGGCAACGTGGTATTCGCGATGTCGATGCTGACGGATGCAATGGAGCTCGATTACCACCGCACAGGGCTGCGACGCGAGGGCATGTACTCGGCGCTGTACAGCTTCGTGGAAAAGCTCGCAGCCGCACTAGGACCGCTGATCCTCGGTTTTGCTCTGGCCTATGCGGGCTTTGATCCGAAGACTCCGCCGCGCGAAGTCACCGACGAAGTGCGACAAGCCGTGCTGCTCTCCATCGCCTACATTCCGGCGGCGATGTCGGTACTGGCACTACTGATCCTGTCGTTCTACAAGCTCGATGAGCCGCAACTGCGCGCCATGCGCGAGGGTCGCCTCAAAGCCTGACGGACACCGGCGCTTCATCGAGGCGACGCAGCACATACAAGCCACCGAGACTGCCCAGGTTGATGCGCGTGTCGGCATCGAGATACACCATATCCGAATGGAACCGTAGTGGCTTCAGATCTTCGCTGAGCGGCTCGCTCGCCGCGAAACCGAGTGCCTTGCGCAGACCCGCCTCATCGGCACCCTCGCCCGGCCTCAACTCCACGCGATAAAAATCCACCGAGAAGCGCTGGCGATTGTCCGGCTCACCCTGGAAGCGCCCGTGAACCACGATGACCCCGCGTGTCACGCCATCGGCTGCGGTGAAATCAACCACGTTGTTATACGCCTGGCCATGCTCGGCAATCTCCTGGCACATCCGCTCGATACGCACCGGCACCGGCGGAAAGGCGTTGAAGCTCTGCACCTTGAGATTCGAGTCATGAATTCGGGGCTTGCCGGCTGAGTGTCGGGCGCCGAAGTGCGCAAATAGCGTCTCCCAACGTCCCTCGACGTGCCGCAAGGCATCCATCGGTGAGGGGTACAGGGTCTCTGCACGAATCGCCTCGACGATGCGTCCAAGTTCCGCAAAGGCCTCTTCGCTGAAACCCTTGCCGGTATCGTGCTTGGCGATGTGGGCGAAAAGTGTTTCTTTGGTGGTTGAAGTGTTCATGAGGATCTTAAATACCACGATCGGTCGAGCTCCGTCACCTCCGCCGAGAAGCGGTCGCACTCCTGTTTTTTGATCGCAAGAAAGATTCGCTTGAAGGGTTCGCCGAGTGCTTCGGTCAAAAACGTCGAGTTCTCGGCTCGCTCGATGGCTTCGTGCCAGGTCTGCGGTAATTCCCGGCGGCTGGCATTCAAATACGCATTGCCCTCGACCGGCGGTCCCGGATCCGCCGCCGTCTCGATGCCCCGCAACACGCCCGATAAAACGACCGCAGCGGCCAGATACGGGTTGGCATCCGCCCCGGCGATACGGTGCTCGATATGTCGTGAGGCGGGTGGGCCACTCGGTACGCGCAACGAGACCGAACGATTATTGATGCCCCAGTTGACCGCCACGGGCGCATAACTTTGGCTGCGAAACCGTCGATACGAGTTACCGTTCGGTGCGAATACCAGAAGGCTCTCGGCCATGGTCTGCTTGAGACCGCCCAGCGCCTGGCGCAGCAGCGGGCTACCCGCCGGATCCTCGGCGGCGAACAGGTTGTCGGCGCCCCCAAGGCTCACGTGCAGGTGCATACCGCTACCCGCAAGCTCGGCGAAGGGCTTAGCCATGAACGTGACGAGCAGCCCATGTCGGGCGGCAACCCCGCGCAGCAAGCGTTTGAGCATCACGGCCTCATCGACGGCTCGCACCGCATCGTCACGATGCCGCAGCGTGATCTCGAACTGACCGGGTGCATATTCCGACATCAGAGTCTCAGCCGGTATGCCCTGCTCGCGTGCCGCCGCATACACCTCATCAAAGAAACCCGCGAGTTCCTCGAGACGACTGAGTCCATACGCATCGATGCGACCACTGCCGCGCGCGAGTGAGCCTGCCGGCTCGCGACTGTGTTCATCGAGCACATAGAACTCGAGCTCCACAGCCAGCACGGCTCGCAGCCCCGCCGTACTCAGGCGATCGACCGCCCGGGCCAGCACATGCCGCGGATCCGCTGCCGCGGGCTCGCCCGAGGTTTGGTACATCGACAGCATCACCTGCGCCGTGGGCCGCGTCAGCCAAGGCGCTAACGCCAAGCTGCCAGACACCGGGCGGCAGATGAGATCTGCATCACCGGTCTGCCAAACAAGGCCTGTCGCCTCGACATCGGTACCCGTGATGTCGAGACCGAGGATCGATCCGGCCACAGGTCGACCGTGCGCGTAGAGGCGCGGCATTTCATCGACACTGGCAGTCTTGCCGCGCGGCACGCCCGAGGGGTCGGTGATGAACAGCTGCACGGCCTCGACGCCGGGGTGGCGAGCGAGAAACGCCTGCCATTCGGCGGCTGAGCTCAAGGGCGTTGGGCTCACAGGCTCACCTCATCCAGGAATCCGTCGATTTCGTTGACCAGCGTGTCGATGGCCTCGTGCGTCTGCATCGGGGCTATCAGCATCATGTTGTGGAATGGCGTGACGATGAGTCCGCGGTTGAGCAGCCACAGATGCAACGCCTGCTCTAGCGTCGGGCGCATCGCGGCTTCGGCCTCGCTGCCATGACGTGGTGCCGCCGTAAAACCGAACTCCACCCGTGCACCCACTCGGGAAACATGCCAGGGCAGCCCTCGCGTGGCGAACACGCGCTGCAACTGCGATGCGAGCCGATGCGCTCCGGCCTGCATCGGGGCGTGAGTGTCGCTCGTATGCAGGTGCCGCAGCGCAGCCTCGAGCGCGGCGAGCGTCAACGCATTGCCGGCAAGCGTCGTACCCATGCCCGAATGGCCACCCTCGCGGCTCGCAAGCACGGCGCGCATCCGCGCCTCGACCACGGCGGTGAACCCGTACACCGCGCAGGGAACACCACCCGCGATGGCTTTGCCGCAGACCCAAAGATCCGGCTGCATCGCCTGCTCGCCCACATACCCAGCAGGGCCCGAGGAGAGCGTGTGGGTCTCATCGATGATGAGCAGCGTCCCGTGATGCCGTGTGAGTTCACGCAGTTGCTCGAGAAATCCCGGCTGCGGCAACACCATGCCGACGTTGGTCATGACGGGCTCGGCGATGACGGCAGCGATATCCCCGCCGGCCAATGCCGCCTCGAGCGCGCTGAAATCATTGAATTCGATGGCGAGCGCTGCCGTTGCACCATCGAATGCCGGCCAAATGGCGCCCTCGCGGGTGACCGTTCGACCGCCGCGCAAGCGA
>JBJTBK010000078.1:0-2908 GCA_046091245.1 Nevskiaceae bacterium
CGGCCGAGCGCGAGCTGGCCGAGGAGGCCGGCCGGCATGCGGCCCGCTGGCGTGATCTCGGCGTATCGTTGAGTTCGCCCGGTGTCTTCACCGAACGCATCTACCTGTATCTGGCCACGGAGCTGACACCTGTGCCCAACGCACCCGAGGCGGCGGAAGTGTTCGAGGTGCTTTGGGTGCCGCTGGAGGAAGCGGTGCAACGCTGCCTGCAGGGCGACATCGAAGATTCGAAAACCTGCCTCGGAGTGCTGCGGGCGGCCGCCCTACTCGCGCAGCCGAATACTCTCGCGCAGCCAAATATGACGGAGTCGCCGTGCTGAAAGGCCTCACGCGATATCAGTGGTTGGTGATTGCCGCCGCCTGGCTCGGTTGGGGATTCGACGTCTTCGACGCCATGCTGTTCAACTTCGTGGCCTCGAATTGCATCCCGACACTGCTCGGCCTCGTCCATGGGACCGATGAGGCACGTGCGGCGACGGTCTACTGGACCGGCATCCTCTCGGCGGTACTGCTGATCGGCTGGGCGGCCGGCGGTGTGCTGTTCGGTTGGCTTGCGGATCGGCACGGCCGGCGGCTCGCGCTGATGCTGACCATCTTGGCGTATGCGCTCGGTACGACGCTCTGCGCTTTTGCAACGAGCATCGAGCAGCTCACGCTGTTCCGCGCCCTGACCAGTCTTGGCATCGGTGGCGAATGGGCCGTGGGTGCTGCACTCGTGGCCGAAACCGTACCCGAAGATCATCGAGTCGAAGCGGGCGCTTTGCTGCAGACCGCCTCCCCGCTCGGCATCATGCTGGCGAGTGTCGTCAACTACCAGATCGCGGGCGTGTGGCTCGCTGATGATCCGCAAAACTCCTGGCGCTACGTGTTTCTCTGCGGTCTCGCGCCGGTGTTCCTCGCACTCGCGGTGCGCGTGTTCATCAAAGAAAGCGAACGATGGCAGACGAGTCGTGGCGAAGCGCCGAAGCTCTCGGTGCTATTCGGCCCGGCGCTACGGGGGGCGACCCGAGCCGCACTGCTCGTGTCGTTGACGGCGCTGCTCAGCTGGTGGGCCGTGAATGCCTTCGTGCCGCTGCTCGGTGGCCTGCTGGCAGGTGATGTCGCCCGCGCTGAGGGTCTCGCGCCTGAATCGGCACAGCGGCTCGCCGAAGCCTGGAAATCCAACGCATCGAATGCCTTCAATCTGGGCGGCCTGCTGGGCGCGCTGGCGGCGATCCCGCTCGCGAAGCGCTGGGGACGACGCCCGACCTTCATCGCCTATTTTCTGTGGTCGAGCGCGGCCATCCTGCTGGTCTTCGGCCTGCCGTTACCGCCCGAGACCCGCCTGGCCATGCTGTTTGTGGTGGGCCTCGGTGTGTACGGCGTGTTCAGCGCCCTGGTGTTCTATTTGCCGGAGCTCTTCCCCACCCGTGTCCGCGGGCTCGCCTCGGGCTTTTGCTACAACATCGGTCGCGTGATCGCGGCATTCGGCCCCTTCGCCGTCGGCGCCATCGCCGCGGGCGCAGGCGGCTCCTCGGCAGTCATCACGCAGACCGTGGTCTGGGTGGCGGCGGTACCGCTGCTGGCGGCGTTGCTGGCCACGCGCTGGGTCGTCGAAACTCGTGATCGACCCTTGCCTGAATAGCGTGTCTCCCATGGAAAACCCAAACGTCAGCCACAATGTCTCCGGCATGCGCGCCGTCACCGTCGGCGTCACGGATCTCGACCAAGCACTCACCCTGTTCCGCGACACCATGGGCCTGCGCCTCGAAAGTGATCGCGAAGTGAGCGCCGAACGACGTCGCTTCTGGGACCTCGAGACAGGCAGTAGCGCACGTGTCGTGGAACTGTCCTGCGGTGGCTACGCCACCGGTCGACTGCGTCTGCTGCAACTCACGCCGCGTGCGCAGCACGTCGCGCGTCTCGATACGCAATTGGGCGGTACCGACTCACCACTCGACATCGGACCCAAGGCCGTCGATTTCTATGTACGCAGTCCGGCCACGGACGCGTGGCGCGAGATGGTCGCCGCCGGCTGCATCGCGCGCTCGCCACCCGTACGACACGTCATCGGCGACGTGGAAAGCGAGGAGTGCGTGCTGTTCGGTCCGGATGGCGTACCGTTGCTGATCATGGTCGGTCATCGTCACCCACCTTCACAGATGCGCCCAGGATCACCGCACGGCAAGTACAGCGAAGTACCCACCGTCAGCGTGGTAGCAGGCGATCTTGCCGCGACGCGGCGCTTCTACGGCGAAGCGCTCGGCCTGGCGATCGGCACCGACGCGGAAACACCGGCGGAGTTTCGCGATAAGGTCAACGAACTCGTCGGCATCCCGGCAGGATCGCGGGTGCATTTTCTGTTGTATCAACAAGCCGACGAGCCGAGCGGCAAAATCCTGCTCGTGAATTTTGGAGCGCTGTCGCAGCGTCGGCTCGAAGGGCGTATGCATCCGCGGCACTTGGGTGTTGCACTCTTCCACCACGAGACGGCCAATCTTGACGCCCTGCACGCCCAGCTGCGCGCGGTCGATGCCCAGGTACTGGCCGAACCGCAGCAGGTGGACGCGGAGCGTGTCATGCTGGTGCGCGGCCCCAACGAAGAATTATTTGAATTCACGGAGCGTCGATGAAAGCCTTGTTGAGCGAACAACCGGGTGGTCCGGAAACTCTGGTGTTGCGAGACCTGCCCGAGCCCACCCCCAAAGCGGGCGAACTGCGCGTCGCCGTAAAGGCCTGCAGTCTCAACTATCCCGATGCGCTGATGATCGAAGACAAGTACCAGTTCCGTCCGCCGCGACCGTTCGCGCCGGGCCTCGAGGTGGCTGGCGTTGTCGATGCCGTGGGGGAAGGCGTGACGGCGTTCAAGATCGACGATCGCGTCTTCGTGCATACGAGTCATGGCGGTCTTGCAGAGCAACTCATCGCC
>JBJTBK010000079.1:0-10427 GCA_046091245.1 Nevskiaceae bacterium
CGTCAGTGGCCGCAAACACGGCCATGCCGGCCACGCCGATCATGAACATGCCGAGGTGCGGCAGCGCGTAGCCGAGCAGGCGCCGGTAGACTTGGCTGGCGCTCGAGACCTCGAAAGGCTCGGAACTCATCGGCGACATCATAGCCGAGCGGCACGGGCGGCGGGCCACGCCGCCGAAGGCGGGCGGAGCGAATCGTCCATGGGGCGACTCGGTAGTGGGGCGACCAGCGCCACAGGCGATCGGGGAGTGAGGCCGCGTGCGGCTCGATGATGGGGGGTACGCCGCCGCGTAATCGCACCTCGAGCGCGCCCTCAATGGCGGTGCCTCGTATGCGCTCTGGCGAAACGCCCCAGAGCGCAGCGAGGCGCTGTCGGCGAGGGGGTTCAAGACTGCGGCTCGACACCAGCACATCCCGCGCAGCCACGGCGGCGGTAAATCCCGGCGCGAGCGCGCCGGGCGATCCGCGACGAGGGGCGAGCACGATGTCGGCTCGAATCGGCCACTCACGAACCGCGATCGGATCGCGTTGCAGCAAGGATGCACCCTCAGCCGCATCGATCCGCTCGGCGAGCAGAACTCGCGCCGAACCACCGGCATCGATGAACAACAGACAGGAAGCGTCAGGCAGCGACGAAGAAAATGCGCTAAAGCGCACCACAACCCACACCCAGCGGCGCGGCATGGCACAAGCGACTGCACCGCGCGGCGCGCCCCGCCATGGCCCGCCAAACAACACTCGCTGCTCCGGGCTATGCAGCCCGAGCCGCGCGGCACCCATAGCGCGGCTGCCGTGCGCGCGACTCAAGACCAAGACATCGACTGACCGGCGGCCGAAGATACCGAGGGCTGGCGTGATCACCGACTCAACCCGTTGGCCGTCGGTGCCAAACGACTCGCCGGTGTCGTAGACCAGCGTGTGCTTCGCCGTGCGCACCAGCACTGCCGTGCCATCGCCCACCGCAAACACGGTCAGGGCCACCTCACCCGTCTGGAGCGCCGAGCCACGCGCCGTGCCAGTCACGATGGCGAGGCTGACCGCAGCCGCCAGCACCCCGAGCGTTACACCGCGCCACAAACGGGGCACGGGCACCAGCCACGCCGGCAGCAGCATGACCATAACAACGAGCAGCCACGCCGGCGATTGCCACGAGAGCAGCGCCCAGGGCCACTCACCCGCGGCACTCAGCGCGGGCCACAGCCACAGATACACCTGCTCGGCCGTGCGGCATAGCAGACGAGCGAGCATCTCGAGCGAGCCGCACAACGCCGTTCCCGCCAGCACGAGCGGCACCAGCACGAATGAGAACACCGGAATCGCCACCACATTCACCGCGAGCCCAGCGAAGGACAGCGTTCCGAACCACGCCAGCGTCACCGGCACCAACACCAAGGCGACACGCCATTCGGCGAGCAGCGTTGCACGCCAGGCAGGCAGTTCACGCACGCCGCGCTGCCACAACGCTTCGCCCCGCAACAGCGCCGCCATCGCACTGGACGAGAGCCAGAAGCCCGCGGCAAGCGGCGCAAACGGATCGAGGCAGAGCACTGCGATGAGTGCGATCGAGAGCACGCCGAAGCCGTCCTGCTCACGACCGCTCAGTTTGAGCCACCAGTACGCCGCCAGCATGATCACGGTTCGCTGGGTCGGCACGCCGAAGCCGGCCAGCACCGCATACAGCAACGCCGCACTCACGCCGAGCCCGGCGGCGAAGGGCTCACGCTCGACATTGGCGCCCAAGAGCTGCAAAAGCGGCCACACGCGCCGCGCGAACGCCGCCATGAGCCACGCGAACAGCGTCACGTGCATCCCTGAAATGGCTACGAGATGGGGCGTACCGGGAGCACGGAATCTGCGCCATTGCTCGCGGCTGATGTCGCCGGTCGCACCCACAGCAAGCCCGGCGCAGAGCGCTGCAGCGTCGCGATCGGCGATGCTGTCGCGGATCCGCGCGGCGATCTCGGCTCGCAGCGCCAACACACTCGGCCCCGCTGGAGCCACGCGCTGCGTCAATCCGGCGGGCACCACCCGAGCCTGCGCATGCAAGCGCTCGCCAAACCACTGACGAGTCATATCGAAGGCGCCGGGGTTCAGCGAACGCTGCGGCGGCGTTAGCTGCAGGATCACACGCCACTGCTCGCCCGCTGCGGGCAAGGGGCGCGGCGGGTCACGCCACACCACCCGCGCCCGTAACTGCCGAACCTTGGACTGCGGGGCCTCGATCTGTACGTCGGCGTCAAACTGCAGCGCACCGCTACGCTGCGCGATCAGCGAGTCGATCTGCAGCGTCGCGACGACTCGCTCCTCGGCCAGTGCCTGCGGCCAACGACGCGCGAGTTCATCGGCGGCACTCGCCAAGGTCACGAGCATCGCGAGAGTCATGAGCAACAGGGCGCGGCCGAGGGTTCTGCGCCGCGCCAGCCAAGACAGCAGCAGCAACGCAAGTAAGGCGAGGCCATGACTTGGCAGTGGTCGCAGCGGTCCGAAGAGCACCGTACAATGACCGGCCAACAAGGCGAGGCCTGCCGCGCGCGACAGGCCTGCGCCGCTGGGCACGGA
This sequence comes from Nevskiaceae bacterium, assembly GCA_046091245.1. GTDB lineage: Bacteria > Pseudomonadota > Gammaproteobacteria > Steroidobacterales > Steroidobacteraceae > UBA964. The sequence continues at coordinate 2,559 of JBJTBK010000079.1, forward strand.
GAGGCGCTTCGTGATGTTTCGTAACCTTGTTCGCACGCTGAGTGCTCAGGCGCAGACGCTGCAAGATCGCTGGTACGCGAGGCCCTTCGCGCGGGCCTTTGCCGACTCGCGCCTGTGGTCGCTGCAGCGGCGCAGCATCACCGGTGCCTTTGGCGCGGGTCTGGCGATCTGCTTCATTCCGCTGCCCATCCACATTCCGGTGGCCTTGCTGGTGGCCATTGCCGCGCGGGTGAACGTGCCCACGATCATCGCGACCGTGTTTTTGATCAACCCGCTGACCGTGATGCCCGTGTACTACAGCGCCTACATCGTGGGTCGATGGCTGTTAGGCCAAGAGCCCGGCGCGTTCGATTTCGAGTTCAGCTGGTACTGGCTTCAGCACGGACTCGGGCCCATGTGGAAGCCCTTCCTGCTCGGCTGCCTCGCCTGCGCGCTCACGCTCGGTGTGAGCGGCCGACTGTTGCTCGATCGACTGTGGATGTGGCGAACGCGGCAGAAATACCGCAAGCGCGGGCTGCGCTCAAAGGACTGAACTGCCCTATTGCAGCAGTTTTCCCTGCTGCAATGTGAGCACACGATCCATACGCGCGGCGAGGCGCAAGTCGTGGGTGACGATCACCAGGCTCGTCTGTCGCTCACGATTCAGTCGCAGCAGCAATTCGAACACTTGCTCGGCATTACGCCCATCGAGATTGCCCGTGGGTTCATCGGCGAACACCAGCGCAGGCTGCGTCACAAGCGCCCGTGCCACGGCGGCACGCTGCCGCTCGCCACCCGAGAGCTGGTGCGGCTTATGGGTGAGGCGCTCCGCCAGACCGACCTCCTGCAGCACCGCCGCCGCGCGCTCACGCGCTTCGGACACCGGCATGCGGCGCACCAGCAGCGGCATCGCCACGTTCTCGAGCGCCGAAAACTCGGGCAGCAGATGATGGAACTGGTAGATGAACCCCATGGTGCGATTGCGCAGGGCACCGCGTTCCGTCTCACCCAGCGCGTGGATATCACGACCTTGAATACGCACTTCACCGGCGGTCGGCCGATCAAGACCACCCAAGATTTGCAGTAACGTCGTCTTGCCCGAACCCGAAGCACCGACGATCGCAATGCACTCGCCCGCGTGGATCGTCAGCGACAACCCATCGAGCACGCGCAGCGTGGTGTCGCCTTCGCGAAACTCGCGAACCAGATCTCGGGCCTCTAGAACCGCCGCCGCATCAGTCATGGCGCAGAGCCTCCGCCGGTTGGGTACGCGATGCCCGCCACGCCGGATACACCGTCGCGAGCGCACACAGCAGGAAAGCGACCGTACACACTTGCAACACGTCCAGCCCTTGCACCTGCGCCGGCAAATCGCTCATGAAGTACACCTTAGCATCCAGAAACTGCACGCCGAAAAGCCCTTCGATTCCACGCACAAGGCTCTCGACGTTACGCGCAAGGACGATGCCCAAGGCTGCGCCAGCCCCCGTGCCCACCAAACCGATCAGCACGCCCTGAACCGCAAAGGTGCCGAGAATACTGGCGGGCGAGGCACCGAGGGTACGCAACAGCGCAATGTCACCCTGCTTTTCCTTGACGATCATCACCAACGTCGCAACGATGTTGAAGGCGGCCACACCCACGATGGTGAGCAGGATCACGAACATCAGCCCCTTGGTCAACTCGATGGACTGGAAGAAGTTGGCGTGGTTGCGTGTCCAGTCGCTGACATAAAAGCCCCCACCGAGCGAGAGCGCCAAATCACGCACCAACTGTGGTGCCTGCAGCGGATCGGTGAGCGCAAGTCGCAAACCGCTGACCGCCTCGCCCATGCGGTAGAGCCGGGCCGCATCGCGCAAGTTGAGCAGCACGAGGCCGCGATCAAATTCGTACATCCCCGAGTCGAATGTGCCCGCCACCGTGAGGCGCCGCATCCGCGGCATCACGCCCTCCGGTGTCGCACTGCCTTCCGGTGCGATCAGTACCACCGAATCGCCCTTGCGCACCCCGAGCTCGGCCGCGAGTGCCGCGCCGAGCACAACTCGCCACCGCCCAGGCTCCAGATCTTCGATCCGCGCGTCACGCAGGTGTGCGGCAAGCCCCGTCGCCTCGCGCTCGAGTGCCGGGTCGACCCCACGAACCGCCGTACCGAGCACTCGAGAGCCGTGAGCGATCATTGCCTGAGCTTCGATATAAGGCACCGCATGAGTCACACCTGCGGTGGCGAGCGCGCGGTCACGAGCCGCCTGCCAATCAGGCAGCGTGCCCTCGAGACCCATCAGCGTCGCATGCGAAGTGACCGAAAGGATGCGCGACCGGAGCTCTCGCTCGAAGCCATTCATCACCGAGAGCACCACGATCAGCGTGGCGACGCCGAGCATCAGGCCGATCACCGAGATCGCTGCGACGAACGAAACGAACCCGCGCCGATGCGCCGAGCGTAGATAGCGCGTGCCGACCAGCCATTCCCAGCGTGTGCTCATGTGCCTGGCCTACTCGTACCGCAACGCTTCAGCCGGTGCCACGCGGGTCGCACGGATCGCCGGGTACACCGTCGCCAGAGAAGTGAGCAACAGCGCCGCGATACCGATCGTGGCGACCTGGCTCCAGCGCAACTCCGAGGGACTTGCCGTGACGTAGAACACGCTCGGCTCCATGAAATGACACCCGAACAGCCGCTCGAGCCCGGGCCCGATGCTGCCGACGTTCAGGGCAACAGCGACCCCGAGCAGTACACCGAGCAGCACTCCTGACCAGCCGATCACGAGCCCTTGAGTCAAAAAAATCCCGAGCACACAGCGCGGTGACGCACCGAACGTGCGCAAGATGGCGATGTCCGTGCGCTTGTCGGTGACGACCATGACAAGCATCGCCACGATGTTGAACGCCGCGACGCCGACAATGAGCATCAGAATGATCGCCATCATGGTCTTCTCGATGCGTATCGCACGAAAGTAGTTGGCGTGATCCTGCGTCCAATCGCGTATCACAAGTCCTGCGGTTAATTGCTACGCGAGTGCCGCCGCATCGGCACTCGCCGACATCGCGTCCGAAAAACGCATATGCAACCCATTCGCGCGCGGGTCATCCGCAGTCAGATCCTTCAAGTCCTGCAGGTGCGCCAGGCCCACCGTGGCATCGTGATCATGCAAACCGATCTCGAAGAGTCCGGCCACCTGAAACTCACGCAGTCGCGGCTCCGGCGTGCCGGAGGCGTTGAGCCCCGGAATCAGCACCGTCACCGTATCACCGCGCTGCACGCCGAGCAGACGCGCCACCGCGCTGCCGAGGATCACCCGATTGGCGCCCGGGGCGAGATCCTCGAGACGCCCCTCGATGACGGCCGAGGCTGCCTGCGACACCCGCGGCTCGAGCTTCGGGTCGAAGCCGCGCACCTGCAGGGGCAGCATCTCCGGCGAGCGCACCGCCAGCGCCTGCAACTCAATGTAGGGCGCCACACCGCGCACCGCCGGCGCTGCGGCCAGCCGAGCTTGCACGGCCTGCCAATCGCTCGCCGAAGGGACCACAGCGTCTTGAGCCACTGCACCGGGCCCCGCGGCAATCACTCGGGCATGGGTCGAGAGCGCGAGCAATCGATCGCGCAATTGACCCTCGAAACCGTTCATGACCGACAGGATGACGATCAGCGCAGCCACGCCGACGCACACCCCGACCAGCGACACCCAGGTGATGAACGAGACGAAGAATTTGCGGGTCCGCGAACGCACGTAGCGCAGTCCGACGAACAGCGACAGGGGCTGGAACATGCGACGATGATTTAACCACACCCGCAGGGCTTGCCTCACGCTCACGGCACGGTAAGCTTGCGCGCCCATGCGCCAGCTCCTTCGGCCCCTTCTTCCCAATGCCGGGCGCCCGCAGGTGCACTGGGGTGAACTGCATGGCAGTGCCACAGCGCTTGCGCTCATCGAGGCAGCCAGTGCGGATTCGAGGCCCTGGCTATTGATTGAGCCGGACAGTCGCAGTCTCGAGCGACGGCGCGCCGAGCTCGGCTTCTTCGCCCCCAAGGGCCTGCGCATCCTGACGCTGCCCGACTGGGAAGTACTCCCCTACGATGTGTTCTCGCCGCACCCGGATATCACCTCCGAGCGCTTGCTCGCCCTTGCCGAACTGCCACACCTCGAACGCGGCATCGTGCTCGCCACGGTCGACACGCTGCTGCAGCGTCTGCCACCCCAAAGCTACGTCTCGGGGCGCAGTTTTTCACTGAGCGTCGGTGATCGCCTCGCGCTCGATGCCTTTCGGCTGCGGCTCACCGAATCCGGTTACTCCAGCGTCAGCCAGGTCGCGGGCCCCGGCGAGTACGCCCTGCGCGGCTCCCTGCTCGATGTGTTCCCCATGGGCGCCGAAGAGCCGCTCCGCATCGATCTGTTCGACGATGAAATCGAAGCGATCCGTACCTTCGACCCGCAGACACAACGCTCGAGCGCCTCACTGCCGGCGGTGCGCCTGCTGCCGGCGCGCGAGATGCCTCTCGATGGTGATGCCGTGCGAGCCTTTCGGCGCCGCTATCGCACGCGCTTCGAGGGCGACCCGACCCGCAGCCTGATCTACCGCGGCGTCAGCGACGGCATGGCCCCCGCGGGCATCGAGTTCTACTTGCCGCTCTTTTTCGATGAGACCGGCACGGTGTTTGATTACCTGCCCGCGCGTACGGTCTGCGCGGATCTATGTGGCGATCTCGAGGGCGTGATTGGACGCAGCTGGCAAGCCTTGCAGGAGCGCTACGAGCAACGCTGCGGCGATATCGAGCGCCCCCTGTTGCGACCCGAGGAACTGTTCATCGACGCGGCAAGCGTGCACGCGGCGCTGGGCCAGCACCCGCAGGTCACCGTCAGCGCCCTACGCACGGTAGACACAGGGGGCGATAGTCAGTGCAACCTTGGCAGTCGCTTGCCCGAGGAACTGCGCGTGGATGCGCGCGCCGAGCGACCGCTCGCACCGCTCGAAGCCTTCCTCGCAGCCGAACCGCGCCGCGTGCTGCTGGCCGCCGACTCGCCGGGCCGGCGCGAGATTCTCAATGATTTGCTGCGAGGTGCGGGTCTGCGCGCAGCGAGCTGCGAAGGCTGGACGCAGTTTCTCGACTCGTCGGCTCCACTCGCCCTGACGGTGGCGCCAGAACTCGCCGGCCTGTCGCTGCGCGAGCCGCCGCTCGTCATCCTCTCCGAATCGCAACTCTTCGGCACACGCGCTCGGCAGGAGCGACGTCGACGCAAGGTCACGGCCGATCCGAACGCGATCCTGCGCGATCTGCAGACGCTGACCGCCGGCGCTGCCGTCGTCCACGAAGAATACGGCGTCGGTCGCTACGTCGGCCTGCAGATCATGGAGGTGGGTGGCCAGAGCGGCGAGTTCCTCGTACTCGAGTACCAGGACGGCGATCGGCTCTATGTCCCCGTGCACTCGCTGCACCTTGTCAGTCGCTACTCCGGCGCTGATCCCGACAGCGCACCGCTGCACAAACTCGGCACCGATCAATGGGCACGCGCCAAACGCCGCGCCGCCGAGAAAGTGCGCGACGTGGCGGCAGAACTCCTCGACCTTTATGCGCAGCGCAAGGCGCGACGTGGCCTGCGCTTGGCGCAGCGCGATCTGGAGTATCAAGCCTTCGCCAACGCCTTTCCGTTCGAGGAAACCGCCGATCAAGCCGATGCCATCGCCAAAGTCATCGCGGATCTCGACTCCGACCAGCCGATGGATCGCATCGTCTGTGGCGACGTCGGCTTCGGAAAAACAGAGGTGGCGATGCGCGCGGCGTTCGTCGCCGTGCAGGCGGGCCAACAGGTCGTCGTGCTGGTACCGACCACGCTACTCGCGCAGCAGCATGCCGCCAATTTCGCCGACCGCTTTGCCGACTGGCCGGTGCGCATCGAATCACTGTCGCGTTTTCGCTCCGGCAAGGAGTCCACCGCGGTGATCGAAGGGCTCGAACGCGGCAGCGTCGACATCGTGATCGCGACTCACCGCCTGCTGCATGCGGACGTGCGCTTTAAGGACCTCGGCCTGATTATCGTGGATGAGGAACACCGCTTCGGCGTGCGCGATAAAGAGCGCCTCAAGGCGATGCAAGCCGAAGTGCACGTACTCACCCTCACCGCCACACCGATCCCTCGTACGCTCAACATGGCACTCGGCGGCCTGCGCGAACTGTCGCTGATCGCGACCCCTCCGGCCGAACGCCTCGCCATCAAGACTTTCGTCACCGAGTGGAACGACGCCACGATCCGCGAGGCCATCTTGCGCGAACTGCGCCGAGGCGGGCAGGTCTACTTCGTGCACAACGAGGTCAAGGACATCGGCAAGTTTGCCGACGATCTGGCCAAGCTCGTACCCGAGGCCAATATTCGATTCGGGCATGGTCAGATGCGCGAGCGGGAACTCGAGCAGCTGATGGTCGACTTCTATCATCGTCGCTTCGACATTCTCGTCTGTACGACCATCATTGAAAGCGGCATCGACGTGCCTAGCGCCAACACCATCCTGATCGATCGTGCCGATCGTTTCGGACTCGCCCAATTGCATCAAATGCGCGGCCGCGTCGGCCGCTCACACCACCGCGCCTATGCCTACATGCTCGTCCCCTCGCGCAAGGCACTCGCGGGTGATGCATTGCGTCGCCTCGAAGCCCTCGAGTCTCTCGAAGAGTTGGGCGCAGGCTTTGTTCTCGCCACGCATGATCTCGAGATCCGCGGCGCCGGCGAGCTGCTCGGCGAAGGGCAAAGCGGCGAAATGACCGAAGTGGGACTCAGCATGTACCTCGACATGCTCGATCGCGCCGTCAAGGCCATGAAGGAAGGCCGCAAGCCAGCGCTCGATGCACCGCTCGCGGCGCAGTCCGAAGTCGAGATGCGCGTACCGGCACTGCTGCCCGACGATTACGTGGCCGACGTGCACGTCCGCCTTGCGCTCTACAAGCGCATCGCTGCCGCCGCGGATGATGCCGCGCTCGATGAGTTGACGACCGAGCTCGGCGATCGCTTCGGGGAGCTCAAGCCGGCGAGTCACAACCTGCTGCGGAACGCGCGCCTACGGCTGCGGGCGCGGCGAGTCGGCATTCGCAGGCTCGACTTTGGTGCCCATGGTGGCTACGTGCTGTTCGAGACCGACAACAGAATCGAGCCGCAGGCCGTCATCCGCCTGCTGCAGGATCGCAGCCGCGACTACAAACTCGAGGGGCCGCTGAAACTGCGCGTCTCGCGCGAGCTCGACGACGAGGCGGAGCGCTACGAATTCGTGGCGTCCCTGCTGCAACGACTCGCACCGCCCTCGGCTATGATGGCTTCATGAGGAGTCTTGGCATCCGCCTGCCCCGCCTTGCGTTGGGCTTCGTTCTGCTATCGGCCTGGGGCAGCATGAGCCCCGTCGGCGCGCAGACGCCGCCCGCCGCTCCGACTACGCCCTCCGCTGCGGCGTCGAGCGCAGCGGCCTACAACATCGAAGTGATCGTGTTTCGGGGCACGGGTCCTCGGGAGGAAGGCGGCGGCGCACCGCCCACGCGCTCGGCGCGCGACGCCGACGCCGCAAGCGGCACAGCGCAGGCCGCCCGCTTTCTCAAACCCATGCCCGCCTCCGCGTTGCAACTGAGCGGCGCACGGCAACGCCTCGCAGCAGGAGGCTACAAGGTTTTGGCTCATGCGGGCTGGACGCAGACCGCCAGCAGTTGGGGGTCACGCAGCGGCTTGCCGATCGAGCGTGTCGGCGTGCAGAGCCCGGGGCTCAGCGGCGTGTTCTTGCTGGAGCGCGGCTCCTTGCTGCACTTGGGCATGAACCTGAAGTTCACTGCCGATAACGGCGCCACCTGGCAACTGAGCGAGATCCGTCGGATCCGCCTCAACGAAAAGAACTACTACGACAATCCGGGTCTCGGTG
>JBJTBK010000080.1:0-11518 GCA_046091245.1 Nevskiaceae bacterium
ACCCGGTTGCGGAAGTGCAGGCCGGTCTCGATCGGGCCGCGGGCTTCTTGCGCGGCGAGGTTGGCCGTCGATTGTCGCTTCGGCACGCGCCGCGGCTCGAATTCGAATACGACGAAACCCTCGAGCGCGCCGATCATCTGACGCGGTTGATCGATCGGGCCGTGCAGGGCAAGGGTCCGGCGGGCAGCGACGATTGATAGACGGTGTGCTGCTGCTGGATAAGCCGCTCGGCTTGTCGTCGACGGCCGCAGTGCTGCGGGTGCGCCGCATGCTCGGTGCCAGCAAGGCGGGGCATGTCGGCTGTCTCGACCCCCTCGCTACCGGAATGTTGCCGATTTGTCTTGGCGAAGCGACTAAGCTCGCCGGCGAAATTCTCGACGGTGACAAGGTCTACGGGTTTCGGATCCGGTTGGGGCGTCGCACCAGCACGGGTGACGTTGAGGGGGAGGTGGTCGCGACGGCCGCGGTGCCCGCACTTGAGCGGGGCTCGATCGAAGCGGTCTTGAAGGGTTTCCTCGGCGAGTCGCTGCAGGTGCCGCCGATGTATTCGGCCATCAAGCAGGCGGGTCAGCCGCTCTACAAACTCGCGCGGGCCGGTGTGACCGTGGAGCGCAAGCCGCGACCCATTCGCATCGAGCGTCTTGAGTTAATTGATATCGTACCGGGGGCGACGGCCCCCGATGCTCTCGAACTACGGGTCGAGTGCGGTAAGGGCACCTACGTGCGCGTGCTGGCTGAGGATATCGCCTCGGCGCTCGGGACGGTGGGGCACGTCGATATGTTGCGTCGCGAAAGCGTGCAACCCTTCACAGCCGAGCGGATGGTGACGCTCGAAGCCCTGCAAGCGGCCATAGATGCGAAGGCCGAGTTCCCGTTGATCGGTCCGGCCGAGGCCGTGGGGCATTTGCCGGCCATAACCCTCCCGGCTGACGCAGCGCGCCGCCTGCAACAGGGCCAAATGGTCTCGGTGGCGGCGGATCCGACGGTGTCATCGGCCGACGTCGATGCCGATCGGCCCGTCGACGTCCCGAGGGAGGTGACGGTCCGGGTACATGGGCCCGAGGGGCAATTCCTCGGTCTTGGGCGACTTTGTGCCCCCGGCCGATTGGCGGCGAAACGGCTTGTCGCACAACCCCTCAGCGAGTAGAATACGCGGCCTTCAATAGGGTCGTAACTACCAAGTTTTTAAAGGGTTTTTCAGAATGCCTCTCAGTACCGAGAAAAAAAGCGTAGTGATCACTCAGTTTCGCCGTCAGCCCCAGGACACCGGGTCGCCCGAAGTCCAGATCGCCTTGCTCTCCGAGCGCATCAGCGGACTCGGCCAGCACTTCGCAGCGCACGCAGCGGATCACTCCTCGCGTCGCGGCCTCGTGAAACTCGTCAACCAGCGTCGCAAGCTCCTCGATTACCTCAAGGCTCGTCAGCCGCAGAAGTATCAGGACGTCGTCGAACGCCTCGGGCTGCGTCGCTAAGCAGTCCCGTCCCAAAGGCCGCGACTCGGATGAGCGCGGCCTTTGTGTTTCACTATCTTTATTTCCGAGGTTTCCCGCGTGACCGCATTCAAGAAAACTTTCCAGTACGGACCCCACACCATGACGCTCGAGACGGGCGAAGTGGCACGGCAGGCCAACGCCGCCGTCATCGCGAGCTTGGGCGACACGGTCGTCCTGTGCACGGCGGTTGCCGCCAAGTCCGCAGCGCCGGGTCGCGATTTTTTCCCGCTCACCGTCAATTATCAGGAAAAGACCTACGCGGCTGGGCGCATCCCGGGCGGTTTCTTCAAGCGTGAAGGTCGTCCGACCGAAAAGGAGACGTTGACGTCGCGTCTCATCGACCGGCCGATTCGTCCGCTGTTTCCCGACGGATTCTACAACGAGGTGCAGGTCGTTGCGACGGTCGTCTCGCTCGACCCGCAGATCGACGCAGACATCCCGGCCATGGTCGGCGCCTCGGCGGCGCTCGCCCTGTCGGGCGTGCCGTTCAATGGTCCGATTGGTGCCGCGCGCGTCGGTTATCGCGGTGGCCAGTACCTTCTCAATCCCGACGCCAAAGATACCAAGGCCTCGGCGCTCAACCTCGTTGTTGCCGGCACGCGTGATGGCGTGATGATGGTGGAGTCCGAAGCCAACTGCCTCTCGGAAGAGGTGATGCTCGGCTCAGTGGTGTTCGGTCACGAACAAATGCAGGTGGCGATCAACGCCATCAACGAGCTCGTCAAGGAATGCGGCAAGCCGCGTTGGGAGTGGTCGCTCGGTGCAGCGACGGCCGAACTCGAGCAGGCCGTGAAGGCCGCAGCGCACGACTCGCTCTCCGAGGCCTACCGCATCATCGAGAAGCAGTCGCGCTACGCGCGCGTCGGCGAACTCAAGAACGCGGTGACGGAGCAGTTGTCGGGCGGTGAGTCGCCGAAGTTCACGGCCGAGCAGGTCGACGGGCAACTTTTCAAGCTCGAGAGCAACATTGTTCGCGAGCGCATTCTCAATGGTGAGCCGCGCATCGATGGTCGTGATTCAACGACGGTGCGTCCGATCACCATCAAGGTCGGCGGATTGCCGCGGACGCACGGTTCCGCGCTGTTCACCCGCGGTGAAACGCAGGCGCTGGTCGTCACCACGCTCGGCACCGGCCGCGATGCGCAGATCATCGATGCGCTCGAAGGCGAGCGCCGCGAGCCGTTCATGCTGCACTACAACTTCCCCCCGTTCTCGGTGGGTGAGACGGGCATGATGTCCGGCCCGAAGCGCCGCGAGATCGGTCACGGCAATCTGGCTCGTCGCGGCGTCAGTGCCGTGATGCCGGACATGGAGAAGTTCCCCTACGTCGTGCGCGTCGTCTCGGAAATTCTGGAGTCCAACGGCTCCTCGTCGATGGCCTCGGTGTGCGGCGCCTCGCTCGCCATGATGGACGCTGGCGTGCCGCTCAAGGCGCCGGTGGCGGGCGTTGCCATGGGCCTCGTGCTCGAGGGCAAGCGCTACAAAGTCATCACGGACATTCTCGGTGACGAAGACCACCTCGGCGACATGGATTTCAAGGTCGCGGGCACCAAAGACGGCGTCACCACCTTGCAGATGGACATCAAGGTCGAGGGCATCACGCCCGAGATCATGAAAGTGGCTCTCGAGCAGGCGAAGGCCGGTCGATTGCACATTCTCGGTGAGATGAACAAGGTTCTCTCAACGCCGCGCGAGAAGATGTCGGAGTGGGCGCACTCGATCATCACCTTGAAGATCGATCCGGATAAGATCCGCGACGTTATCGGAAAGGGTGGTGCGGTGATCCGTCAGATCACCGAGGAGACGGGCACCACCATCGATATCGAACACGACGGCACCGTGAAGATCGCTTCGGTCAATGGCAGTGCGGGTCGCGAGGCGCAGGCTCGCATCGAACTCATTACGGCCGATGTCGAAGTCGGTCGCGTCTACGAGGGTCGCGTCGCGCGGTTGATGGACTTCGGTGCGTTCGTCACCATCCTGCCGGGTCGCGATGGCCTCGTGCACATCTCGCAGATTTCCAATGAGCGTGTCGAGCGTGTCTCGGACAGTCTCAAGGAAGGCGATGTGGTCAAGGTCAAAGTCCTCGAGGTCGATCGACAGGGCCGCGTGCGCCTGTCGATGAAGGACGTCGAGCCGCGGTAAATCGTGGTGTTGTGGCCCGCGTTGGCGGGTCGCAGGGCGGGGCGGTTTAGCTCGTGGGCGGGAGACGAATCTCCCGCTCTCCTTTGAACCTCTCGGGCTGCCACGCGGCGGCGGCTAGCTTCAGTAATTCTTGTGGCTGATGAATTCCTGCGGGCGGCTCAGGTTGTCGTAAATTTTTGAGTGCCTGTCTGAGTTGACTCGCCACGCCCTCGATGGTGGCCTGTGGGTCTGCAACATCGGTATCGCCCACGCGCACCGAGTGACGCGACTTGGCGAGTTTCTGTCCGTCGGCCTCGACGACGACCGGTAGATGTAGGTAGCGGGGTGCAGACAGACGGAGCGCCTGCAACAGACCGAGTTGCCACGGCGTGCTGTCGAGCAAGTCGGCGCCCCTGACGACATCGGTCACACCCTGATCAGCATCATCGATCACGACCGCAAACTGATACGCGAACACGCCGTCACGACGGCGTACGATGACATCGCTGTGGCGAGCGGGGTCGAAGCGAATCTCACCGAGACTGCGATCGACAATCAATGTAGCGGCCAGACCACTGAGATCGGCGCGCAGTGACGACTCGCGCGGATCGCAGCGTAGTTGGCGGCAATGGCCGACACAGCAGGCTTCGCCTTCCGTCGCCAATTGCCGTCGACTGCACTGGCAGTGAAACAGCGGGATGCGCTGGCGCAGTTGCTCTAGGCCCTCGTGATATCGCTGAAGTCGGGCGCTTTGGCGCCACACGGGCTCTGGCCACTCGAATCCGAAAGCCTGCAACGTGGCGAGGATCGATGCCTCGGAGTCGGTTCGCACCCGCGCGGTATCGAGGTCGTCGATGCGTAGCAGCCAGCGGCCATCGGGTACGGACTTGGCATCAAGCCAACTGCCCACCGCGGCAATCAGCGAGCCGTAATGCAGATCGCCCGTAGGGGAGGGTGCGAAGCGGCCCACCGACCTCATGGGCTTGACGTCAGCGGTAGCGGTCGTCGCGATCGCCGTACTGCTTTTCCCGTCGCTCCCGACGCTCCTGAGCCTCGAGGCTCAGCGTCGCCACGGGGCGGGCTTCGAGGCGCTTCACGCCAATTTCCTCACCTGTCTCGAGGCAGTAGCCGTAAGAGCCGTCCTCGATACGTTGCAGCGCTTCTTCGATCTTGCGGATGAGTTTGCGTTCACGATCGCGGGTGCGAAGCTCCAGGCTGAACTCCTCTTCCTGTGTCGCGCGATCGTTCGGGTCAGGAAAGTTGGCCGCTTCGTCCTTCATGTGCGAGACGGTACGGTCGACTTCGCGCATCAGATCCTGCTTCCAGGTTTCGAGAATGTTGCGAAAGTGATCGAGCTGCTCGCGGCTCATGTACTGCTCGCCGCGCTTGACGATGTAGGGCTGTACATTGCGCGGTCCGGACAGCAGGTTGCCGTCCTCGCCGTCGTCGCTCTCCTGCGGGGCCGGGAGCGGCCGCGGGTTGACGCGCACGTAGGTCGCTACAACGCCCTGGTCTGGCGCTTTGGTAGATCCTTTGGCCGGTGCCTTGTCGGCTTTGGTCGCGTCCGCTTTGCCTGCGTCGGCTTTGGCCACGGACTTGCCCACGACGGCGGCCTTGGCGGCCGGCGGAGTCTTGGCGGCGGGTTGGGTCTTGGTGGCGGGTGGGGTCTTGGTGGCCGCAGGGTTCTTGGCGGCGGCTTTCGAGTCGGTTTTCTTTGCGGCGCTCACGGTGCTCTTCGCGGGTGATTTGGGCGCAACCGCCTTGCCCACAGGCTTGGCGACGCGCTTATTCGATGCGACCGGACGATGTCCGGCCACAGGGGACTTATGGGATTTGGCAGCCTTGGCTGCGGGTTTCTTTGCCGACATCAGGCGATCCTCTTGTCGTCAAGGCGCTCTGCGGGACGCGCGAGGATACCGGCAAAAAAGCAATCAGGGAAGGGTAACTTCAGGTTCCGGAACCCAGCCTGCCTGCCGTCGGGTTGCCACCACCGTGGTGTAAACGCCACCGCGGACGTTGAAGCGCGCACTGAGCTTCATGTAGCGCGGCGAGGTGACGGCCGCCAGTGCATCGGCGATCTCGTTGGTAACGGCTTCGTGAAATGCGCCACGATCGCGGAACGACCAGATGTAGAGCTTGAGCGACTTCAATTCGACGCAGCGCTGGTCGGGCACGTATTCCAGTTCCAGGGTGGCGAAGTCGGGTTGACCGGTCTTCGGGCACAGGCAGGTGAACTCCGGCAAGGTCATGCGGATCGTGTAGTCGATCTCGGGCTTGGGGTTCGGGAACGTGTCGAGTTGCGTGGTCGGTTGGGAGGGCATGTGGGGTGTCGCAAGGAGGGCGTTACAGGGCTGGATAATTTACACTAGCGGGCAGTCGACGGGGATTCCGTCGTTGAGAATTTCTCAAGCGATGCGTCTTACCAAAATCAACCTGGCCGGCTTTAAATCCTTCGTGGATCCGACCACCGTTTCCTTCCCCAGCAACCTGACCGGCGTCGTCGGTCCCAATGGTTGCGGCAAGTCCAATGTCATCGACGCAGTCCGCTGGGTCATGGGCGAGTTGTCTGCCAAGCATCTGCGCGGCGAGTCGATGGCCGATGTCGTTTTCAACGGATCGAGCGCACGCAAGCCCGTGGGCAAGGCCTCGGTCGAACTGGTGTTCGATAACTCCGACGGCAAGATCTCGGGCAACTACGCGGCCTTCGCCGAGGTGTCGCTGCGTCGTGAAGTTTCGCGCGATGGATCGAGCGCGTACTACATTAACGGCGCGCGCTGCCGGCGCAAGGACATCACCCAGCTGTTTCTCGGCACGGGGCTCGGCTCGCGTAGCTACGCGATCATCGAGCAGGGCATGATCTCGCGCTTGATCGAAGCCAAGTCGGACGACATGCGGGCCTTCGTCGAAGAGGCTGCGGGCATCTCGAAGTACAAGGAGCGACGCAAGGAGACGGAAAGTCGTATCGCTGACACGCGCGAGAACCTCGAGCGATTGCAAGACTTGCGCGATGAAATCGACAAGCAGATCCGGCACCTGCAGCGCCAGGCGGCGACCGCCCGTCGCTACCAAACGTTAAAAGAGCAGGACCGAAAACTCACCGCGGAACTGCTCGCCCTGCGTCTGCGGGATCTCGATAGTGGCGCCGAGGTACACGATTCTGCCGTGCGCGAGCGCGAGCTCGCCATGCAGGCGGCACTCGCCGATCTGCGCTCCGCAGAGGCCGCGATCGAGACCCAGCGCCAGTTTCACGGCGAGCAGACCGACGTCGTCTCGCAGATTCAGGGTCGCTATTACGCCGTTGGTGCAGATATCTCGCGCACTGAGCAGCAGATCCAGTTCGCACGCGAGACGCGCGATCGCAAGCGCAACGATCTCGAGCAGTCGCGCCTGACCCTTGAGTCGCTCGCCGCGCAGATCGCGCGTGACGAGCAGGAGCTGGTGCAGATACGTGAGGAGCTCGCGCGACTTGCGCCTGAGCTCGAGCAGGCACAGGCTGCTGAGCGCAGTGCCGCCGCGGCGCTCGAAGGCGCTGAAACCGCCCAGTCCCACTGGCAGCAGCAGTGGGAGCGCTTCAATCACGATGTGGGGTCTGCGAACCAGACCGTACAGGTCGAGCGCGCACGCATCGAGCAAATCGCAAATCATATGCGTCGTCTGCGTGCGCAGCGCGATGGGCTCGATGTCGAGCGTGACGCGTTGGTGGCGCTGGACAGTCAGGGTCAGTTGTTCGAGCTCGGTGAACGCGAGTCGCAGGCGCGCAGTACAGCCGAGGAGTTGGCGCGTGGTCTTGCGGCCGCGCTCGCTGATGTGCAGCGGCTGCGCGGTGAGCAGTTTGCCGCCGAAGAGCGGCTCGAAGGCGTGCGTTCGGATCGAGAGAAAGCGCGTGCCGAAGTCATGTCGGTGGAGGCGCTGCAACGCGCCGCGCTTGGCCAGGCGGACGCCCGGGCAGGCGAGTGGCTGCGTGCCTCGGGCTTGCAGTCACGACCCCGCGTGGCTGAATCCATCGTCGTTGAAGCCGGCTACGAGCGCGCAGTGGAAACGGTGCTCGGCGATTACCTCGAGGCGGTATGCGTCGAGGGGCTCGATGAGTTAGCGGATTCTTTGGGTCGGATCGAAGGCGCGAACGTCGCGATTTTCGAGCATGCGGTCGGCGCGCACCCGCTGGGCAGCGGTGTTGCGGCGGCGGGCAGTCTTGAGAGCGACAGTCTTGCTAGCAAGGTGACGGGGCCGGATTCGGTTCGCGAGTGGCTGGGTTCCGTGCACGTCGCTGCGAGTCTCGGCGAGGCGCTGGTGTTGCGGCGTTCGCTGCAATCTGGCGAGTCGGTGGTCACCCGCAGCGGTGAGTGGCTGGGGCGCGGTTGGATCCGTGTTGCGCGCGGTGGCGATGATCACGCGGGCGTTCTTGAACGCGAGCAGCGCCTGAAGACCTTGCGCAGCGAATTCGCACAAGCCGAAGCGCGTGTGCGCGAGCGTGAGGCGGCGTTGCTGGCCTCGCGAACCGCCTTATCGGTGGCCGAAGGATCGCGGGATACGGTGCAAGGTCGTATTCAGCAAGCGCATCGGCAGCACGCCGATTTGCTGGGCCAGCTCGAAGCCTCGCGCGCACGGGCGCAGGAGTCGACGCTCAGGCGCGAGCGCCTCGAGGAAGAGTCGGCGGAGGTAGCGCGCGAAATTGGCGCGGCCGAGGAGGCGATCACTCGGGCCCGAGGAGAGCTCGAACGCGGTTTGGTGCGCGTGGGCGATCTTGACGCGCGCCGTCCTGAGCTTGATGCCGCACGTGAGCAGGCGCGCGATGAGCTCGGACGCACCCGTGCGGCCGCGCAGGCGGCACAGCTTGCCGCTCGCGATTTGCTCGTGCGGGCCGAAGGGCGCCGCACCGCCCAGTCATCCATGGGTGTGGGTTTGCAGCGCGCCGCTGAGCAGCGGAGCACGTTGCAATCCCGCGCGGCCCAACTCGAGATGGAGCTCGCCGGCGGGGAGACCCCGATTCTCGAGCTGCAAGGCTCACTCGATGGTCTGTTGTCGCGCCGACTCGAGGTAGAGGGTGACTTGGCGCAGGCGCGCCGGGTCCTTGAGCAGGCCGACGCGGAGTTGCGGGCACTCGATGAGCGGCGTCAAACCGCGGAGCGCCGCGTCGGCGATGCCCGCGAGGCCATGGAGCAGGCAAAACTCGCCGCCCAAGAGACCCGCGTCCGTCGCGAGTCGATCGCCGAACAGTTTGCCGCGACGCAGTTCGTACTTGGTGAGGTCCTGCAGGGTCTGGCCGCGGAGGCGGAGGTCCCGGTGTGGGAGACGCAGCTCGGTGAGGTACGTGCCGACATCGAACGGCTGGGTCAGGTCAATCTGGCGGCCATCGACGAATTGAAAGAGAACACCGAGCGCAAGGAGTATCTCGATCGACAGTACGGCGATCTGACCTCGGCGCTCGATACGCTCGAAGAGGCCATGCACAAGATCGACAAAGAAACTCGCACGCGATTCGAGGATACATTCAACAAAATCAATGCCGGTCTGCAGGAAAAATTCCCGCGGCTGTTCGGTGGTGGACACGCCTACCTCGAACTCGTCGGCGACGATCCGCTGGCGGCTGGGGTGTCGGTGATGGCCCGCCCGCCGGGCACGCGTAACGTCACGAGCAATCAGCTCTCGGGCGGCGAAAAAGCGCTGACGGCGGTTGCGCTCGTCTTCTCGATCTTCGATTTGAATCCGGCGCCGTTCTGTCTGCTCGATGAAGTGGACGCACCGCTCGATGAAAACAACGTCGGACGGTTCTGTGACATCGTGCGTGAGATGGCCAAACACGTGCAGTTCATCTTCATCACGCACAACAAGGTCACCATGGAGCTGGCCTCACAGCTGCTCGGCGTGACGATGAACGAGCCTGGCGTGTCCCGTCTCGTGGCGGTCGATGTTGACGAGGCGGTGCGCCTCGCGGCGAGCTGAGATCGATGGACGCCGTCATGCAGGTTCTCGGTGGCGTTTTGCGTTTGGCCTTGCTGCTGCTCGGCGGGCTGCTCGTGCTCGGCATCATTCTGTGGGAGTGGCTGCAGCGTCGTCGTGCACGACGCGCTGATGAGGCCCACCGAGCGGGGCCGCTCGGTCAAAGTCGCGAACCCACGGCGGACGCGTCGTCTGCGGCGCTGGAGGACCCGTTGTTTGCAACCCGGCCGCAGCCATCGCGGCGCGGCGAGGAACGTCGCGAGCCGACCTTAGGGCACGCGGAGGTACCCATTCGCGAACGCGTGCCGGATCCCCCGCTGGTCGATCTGGAAGCGGCCCGCAGTCTCGATACGCTGGCCAGTACCATTCCCGTTGTCGAGCCCGTACCCCCGGCACTGATCGAGCCGGCGCCGGTGGTTGAGTCAGTGACGGTCGATGACGCAACGCCGCGTGTCGAGTGGCCACCCGAAGAGCAGCGTGTCATCGTCAGCCTGCGCGTCGTCGCGCGTAACGGTGAGCGCTTCACGGGAGCGAGCTTGCGCCAGTCACTGCTCGGCGAGGGCTTCGTGCATGGCGAGATGGAGATTTTCCACCGCCCGCATGGCGATGGACGAGTCATCCTCAGCGCCGCGAGTCTGACGCGGCCCGGAAGTTTCGATTTGACCACCATGGACTCGGGTCTCTTTCTGGGTCTGAATCTTTTTGCCGTCTTACCCGGACCCTTGGCAGGTAAGGATACGGTCGACAAATTGCTCACGGTCGGTCACACCTTGGCGCGACGCCTTCGCGGCGAGCTGCTCGATGGTCGCGGCGAGGCGTTAAGCGAGTCGCGCCTGGCTGATATGCGGCGCGAGGCCGCAGCGGCCGATCCACGCTGACCCATGGCCACGGCAACCGCCGCCGAGGCCGAGTTGCAGCAGCGCCTTGCGCAACTACGGCGCGAGATCGAGCAGCACAACTACCGCTATTACATCCTCGATGAGCCGCAGGTGCCGGATGCCGAGTACGACCGGCTCATGCAGGCCTTGCGCGAGTTGGAGGCGGCGCATCCGGACTGGGTGACGCCTGACTCGCCGACGCAACGCGTCGGCACTGCGCCCGCTGATGAGTTTGCCGAAGTGCGTCATCGCGTGCCGATGCTCTCGCTCGACAACGCATTCTCGGCCGACGACGTGCAGGGTTTTGATCGACGTGTTCGCGAACGTCTGGGTCGTGACGGTCCCGTACGCTATTCGGCTGAGCCCAAGCTCGATGGCCTCGCCATATCGGTGATCTTCGAGCACGGCGTGTTTGTGCGTGCCGCGACCCGCGGGGATGGCAGCAGCGGGGAGGATGTGACGGCGAACGTGCGCACCATCCGCGCCATGCCGCTTCGGTTGCGCGGTGCGGCGCCGGCGCTGCTCGAGGCACGGGGCGAGGTGTTCATGCCCGTGGCCGGGTTTGAGCGCTTGAATGCCGAGGCAGCCGCGCGTGGCGAGAAAGTGTTCGTCAACCCGCGTAACGCTGCAGCGGGAAGCCTGCGCCAACTCGACCCCCAAGTCACCGCGAGCCGTCCGCTCGACATCTTTTTTTATGGTCTCGGCGCGCACGAGGGTGTTGATTTACCGGTGCGCCACAGCGAGGTTCTCGCACTGCTTGCGCAGTGGGGACTTCGCGTCTGCCCGGAGACGCGCGTCGTGGAGGGTGTGGAAGGCTGCCTCGAGTACTACCGGGAGGTCGGTGCGCGTCGCGCGGCGTTGGCGTATCAGATCGACGGTGTGGTCTACAAAGTCGACGAACTTGCCGCACAAGCGAGTCTCGGTTTCGTTGCGCGAGCGCCCCGCTGGGCGGTGGCGCACAAATTCCCTGCCGAGGAGGCGCTGACGCGGCTGCGTGATGTGGAGTTTCAGGTCGGACGAACCGGCGCGCTGACTCCTGTGGCGCGACTTGAGCCGGTGTTCGTCGGTGGCGTCACTGTGAGT
>JBJTBK010000081.1:0-27745 GCA_046091245.1 Nevskiaceae bacterium
GTGCTCGATCGCGTGACCGTGGCGTAGCACGGTGACCCGCGTCGTAACTGAAGTGACATCGGTCATGCCAAAGCATCACTGGAGCGCACTTGCAGTCGACCATCCTGCTCACGTACAGCGAAGATTTTCAGCGGTTCATAAGCCGGAGGCGTCAATGCCGCGCCGGTCTTGAGGCAAAACTTTGCGCCGTGTCGCGGACAAATCACGATCCCGCAAGGTGTCGTAGGATCGGCTTCGAGCTCCGCTTCGGCGAGAGCCTCGCCATCGTGCGTGCAACGATCCTCGAAGGCGCGCAGTTCGCCCTCGAAGCGAACGATGGCCACATATTGCCCATCCACCTCCACATCCACGCGGCCTTGCATGACAAGGGCGCTGGCCGGGCCTGCATCGACCCAGTCTTGCGACATCACATCATGCCCGTCTGCAGCCGCGCCGCTTCCGACATCATCGATTGATTCCAGGGCGGATCGAACACCAGCTCGACCTCGGCTAGAGCCACCGTGGGGATGATTTCGATCTTCTCCTTCACGTACTGCACGAGCACATCGCCCATGCCACAGCCTGGGGCCGTGAGCGTCATTTTCACTGCTACCACGCGCTCGCCGCTGTCTTGCGCTCGCACCTCACACTCGTAGACGAGTCCGAGTTCGACGATATTGATCGGAATTTCCGGGTCGTAGCAACTGCGCATTTGCTGCCAGGCCAGTTGCCTGATGTCCTCTTCCGTAGCCCCTGGGGGCAACTCAGGCGGCTTTAGCACCTGTTTGCCGATGGCGTCGGCGTTCTCGCCGGCTAGACGATAGAGATTACCCTCGATGTAGAGGGTGAAGCTGCCGCCGAGTGCCTGAGTGATGAAGCCCGAGAGGCCCTCTTTAAGCTCGATGGCATCACCCGAGGGGACCATGACGGCCGCGGTGTTACGACTCAGGATGAAGGCTTCGTTTTCGTGACTGCGCATGCGGATATTCCGACACTCATTCAGTGGAGACGGAGGCGGTACCAGCGTCGGCCGCCCGATGTTGCAGTGCAGCCTGCAGCGTGTGCCAGGCAAGACTCGCGCATTTGACTCGTGCCGGGTACTCGCGCACGCCGCCGAGCGCCGCCAGTTTGCCGAGGGTCGATGGCGGATCGTCAGCGCCCGTCAACATGCGGTGTACGCTCGCCCGCAGTCCCTCGACCACCTCGATCGAGCGTCCCTTGACGGCCTCGCACATCAGCGAGGCCGAGGCGGTGGAAATGGCGCAACCTTTGCCTTCGAAGCGGATGTCTGCCACGCGCTCGCCCTCGAGACTGAGCGTCAGGCTCAAACGGTCGCCGCAAAGCGGGTTGTGTCCCTCCGCGGACGTATCGCAGGGGCAGAGTCGTCCCACGTTGCGTGGGTGCTTGTTGTGATCAAGGATCACATCGCGGTACAGATCCTTCAGGTCCATCAGCCAAACACCTCGCGAGCTGTCGTCAGCGCGCTGACCAACTGGGCGATGTCTGCCTCGTCGCTGTAACAACCGAACGACGCGCGGGCGGTTGCCGGCACATCAAAGAACTCCATCACGGGCATGGCGCAGTGATGTCCCGCGCGGATGGCGACGCCTTCGGCATCGAGAATGGTACCGAGGTCGTGCGGATGTACGCCCTCGAGCAGAAAGGAAATCACACCGCCCTTGTGCTGCGCTTCGCCGATGATCCTGAGGCCGGGCACCTCGCGCAGCGCGGTGGTCGCATGGTGCAGCAGGCGCTGCTCGTGGGCATGTACCCGCTCAATCCCGAGACCCTCCAAGTAATCGATGGCCGCGGCGAGACCCACCGTACCTGAGATGTGGGGCGTACCCGCCTCGAATCGATAAGGCAGGTCGTTATACGTGGTTTTGGCGAAGCTGACGGTACGAATCATGTCGCCGCCGCCTTGCCACGGCGGCATCTCGCGAAGTACCGCCTCGCGCGCCCAGAGCACACCGAGCCCGGTCGGTCCGTAGAGCTTGTGGCTCGAGAAAACGTAAAAGTCGCAATCCAGCGCCTGTACGTCGACGCGTTGGTGCGCCTCGGCCTGAGCCCCATCGATCAGCGTCAGCGCACCGGCGGCTTTGGCGGCGCGCACCATCGCTTCGATCGGCAGCACGGTGCCCAATGAATTGGAGATCTGCGTGAAGGCCGCCAGCCGGGTTCGCGGTGAGAGCAATTGCTTGAAGGCCTCAAGATCCAGTTCACCGCGCAGATCGATGGGTGCCACCTTGAGCACGGCGCCCGTGCGCTCGCAGAGCATCTGCCACGGCACGATATTGGCGTGATGTTCCATCCAGGTAATGAGGATCTCATCACCGGCTTGCAGTCGACGACCCCAGGACTGAGCCACGAGATTGATCGACTCGGTCGTGCCGCGGGTGAATACCACTTCCTTGAGGCTCGCAGCGTTGAGGAAGCGTCGCACGCGTTCGCGTGCGCCCTCGAATGCATCGGTCGCTTTTTGACTGAGCTGGTAGACGCCGCGATGTACGTTGGCGTGGCTGTGCCGCTCGTAATGGTCCACGGCCTCGAGTACGGCCAACGGTCGCTGCGAGGAGGCAGCGGTATCGAGAAAAGCGAGCCGCTTGCCGCGTACCGTGGTGGCGAGAATGGGGAAGTCACGACGCACGCGGGCGACGTCATAAGGCGATTCCGAGTCGACGTTTCTGACCTCTGCGTTCATGCCCCCTCCGCGCGCGCTGCCGCGCTGCCCGGCAGCAGATCTGCCAGTCGCTCCTCGACTTGCCGCCGAACGGTCGGCGTCGGCAGATGACGCAAGACGTCGCTGACGAACGCCCATTTCAACAACGACTCTGCTTGGGAGGCAGGTATGCCGCGCGAGAGCAGATAGAACAGCATGTCGGCATCGAGCTTACCGAGGGTCGCGCCATGCGCGGCCTGCACGGCGTCAGCATGGATCTCGAGCTGGGGGCGCAGGTCTATCTCGGCTTCGCCGCCGGCGAGCAAACCTTTTAGTGATTGCTCGGTGCGGACATCGCGGGTGCCTGCGGCGACGTACATGTGGCCATTGAATGAGAGGCGCGAGCGCTCTGCGCCGATGCCTCGGAAGCGTTGCACGGTATGAGCTTCATGGGCCTCATGGGCGATGCGGACATAGGCATCGTGCACCTGCGTGGCCTGCGCGAGCATCGCCACGTTCCAATGCAACCGTGACGCGCCACCCGTGTGAGTGACAAATGCGGAGGATCGACTTGAGTGTCCGCCGCTGGTGATCTGAGTCAGACGGCACTCGGCCGCTTTGCCGAGGGTGAGATCGAGTGTTTCGACGTGCTGGTGATTCGCGACAAAGGTGTGTACGCGAGTCAGGTCCATGCGCGACTGTGGCCCGCAGTCGATGAGCAGATGCAGGTTGCTGGTGAGCGAGGGTGCCGACCGCGAGGCGAGCACTCGCTCGGTGAGCCGCAAGCGAGCGCCTTCACCGACTTCAATACGGACCGAAGGGTGACCGAGCCGATTAGCCGCGAGCCACAATTCGAGATCGAGTTCTTGGCTCGCCGGTACGGTGACGCAAAGGGTTCCCGGTGAGTGTCGTTGGTTGAGGCTGGCAAAGTAACGATCCGCCGCGCCTCCAGTGTCGGCGGTATGCGGTCGGCTCGTGTCGAAGCGAACAAAGCGTGACGTATCCGATGCCTCTGCGGCCACCCGCCCGTCGATGAGTACGATACGGGTGCTGCCCTGCGTTGACTCCGGCAGGGTGGCGAGGAGCGAGGCCGTCTCGTCGCAGGTCGGTGCAGGCGTTTCGTCGAAACGAAGGCGAGCGAGCGCACGCAGGTTCGCATACTTCCAGTTCGCGTCGGGATTGGAGGGCAGGGCGCTCATGCAGCCTCGGCGATGACCCAGTCGTAGCCTCGCGCCTCGAGTTCCCGAGCCAACTCCGGGCCGCCGCTCTTGATGATGCGGCCGCGCGCGAGCACATGAACGTAATCCGGCTTGATGTAATCGAGCAGGCGCTGATAGTGGGTCACGAGCACGATCGAGCGCTCGGGCGAGCGGAGTGTGTTCACGCCATGGGCCACGACTTTCAATGCATCGATGTCGAGGCCCGAATCGGTTTCATCGAGCAGCGCCAGCGAGGGTTCGAGCACCAGCATCTGCAGGATCTCGTTACGCTTTTTTTCGCCCCCCGAAAAGCCCTCGTTCACACCGCGCGACAGGAAGGCTTCGTCCATCTGCATGAGTTTCATTTTCTCGCGGACCAAGCTCAGAAACTCGAATGCATCGACCTCAGGCAGGCCTCGGTGCTTGCGGGCTGCGTTCAGTGCGGCCTTGAGCAGGTACACGTTGTTGACGCCTGGAATCTCGACGGGGTACTGAAAGCCTAAAAACACGCCTGCCTGGGCCCGCTCTTCCGGCGCAAGTGCCAGCAGATCGGCGCCTTGATAACTAACGCTACCGCCGGTGACCTCGTAGCCCGGGCGCCCGGCCAGGGTGTAGGCGAGCGTGCTCTTGCCTGAGCCGTTCGGGCCCATGAGGGCGTGAACCTCACCCGGGTTTACGCTGAGGTTGAGTCCGCCTAGCACTTCGCGTCCACCGACTCGGGTGTGCAAATCCTTGATTTCCAGCATCACTGCACTCCTGATGAGTCGGCGATTCAGCCGACCGCTCCTTCGAGACTGACGGCCAACAGGTTCTGCGCCTCGACGGCGAACTCCATCGGCAATTCCTTGAATACGCTTTTGCAAAAGCCGTTGACGATCATGTTGACGGCATCTTCCTGTGCGATCCCGCGCTGCAGGCAGTAGAAGAGTTGGTCCTCGCTGATGCGCGAGGTGGATGCTTCGTGCTCAACTGTCGCAGAGGGGTTCTTGACTTCGATGTAAGGGAAAGTGTGCGCACCGCACCGATCACCCATCAACAACGAGTCGCACTGCGTGAAGTTGCGGGCGCCGTGGGCCGAGGGCAGGACCTTCACGAGCCCACGGTAGCTGTTTTGACCGTGGCCGGCGGAGATGCCCTTGGAAACAATGGTGCTGCGTGTGTTGGCACCGATGTGGATCATCTTGGTACCTGTGTCGGCCTGCTGGCGATGATTGGCGAGTGCCACCGAATAGAACTCGCCCACCGAGTTGTCGCCACGCAAAACGCAACTGGGGTACTTCCAGGTGATGGCCGAGCCCGTTTCCACTTGGGTCCAGGAAATGCGCGAGTTACGACCGCGGCACTCACCTCGTTTGGTGACGAAGTTGTAAATGCCGCCGACGCCGTTTTCATCGCCGGGATACCAGTTCTGCACCGTGGAGTATTTGATCTCAGCATCATCTAATGCCACGAGCTCGACCACTGCGGCGTGGAGCTGGTTCTCATCACGCATCGGTGCGGTGCAGCCTTCGAGGTAACTCACGTGACTGCCGGCATCGGCAATGATGAGCGTTCGCTCGAACTGCCCGGTCTTTGCCGCATTGATACGAAAGTACGTGGATAACTCCATCGGGCAGCGCACGCCCTTGGGCACGTACACGAAGGAACCATCCGAGAAAACCGCCGAGTTCAGGCAGGCGAAAAAATTATCCGTGTGTGGCACGACGGTGCCGAGGTACTGCTCGAGCAACTGCGGATGCTTTTGCACCGCGTCGGAGAACGAGCAGAAAATGACGCCCGCTTTCTCTAACTTGTCCTTGAACGTGGTTGCTACGGAAACGCTGTCGAATACGGCATCGACTGCCACTCCAGCAAGGCGCGCACGCTCGTGCAAGGGCACGCCGAGCTTTTCGTAGGTTTCGAGCAGCTTGGGATCGACCTCATCGAGGCTCTTCGGTCCATCCGTGCGTTGCTTGGGTGCGGAGTAGTAGGACAGGCTCTGGTAATCGACCGGGTTGTAGCGAACTTGTGCCCAGAGTGGCTCATGCATCGTCTGCCAATGCCGAAACGCGCGCAAACGCCATTCGGTGAGAAATTGCGGCTCGCGCTTGATCGCCGAAATTTTGCGCACGACGTCTTCATCGAGTCCTGGCGGCAGACTTTCCGATTCGATGTCGGTGACAAAGCCGTGCTGATAGCCCCTGGTGAAATGCTCTGCCAGTTGTGCGTTGTCGGTCATGGGATCAGGCCCTGTTGATGGCGGCGGCGGCTCGGCCGCCCACGCGGGGTTTGAGTTCTTGCTCGAGGGCGCCGAGCTCGACCGCTCGCGGGTCGGTGCCGGCGAGTTGGGCGAGGCTGACGTCATAAAGCGAGCGGCGGATGGCGAGATTCACGCGTTGCCAAGTACGACCGACTCCGCAGGTCGTCTCGATGTCACATTGCCCCGCTCCGGCGGCGCAATCCGTGACGGCTACGGGGCCCTCGAGCGCATCGAGAATAGCGGCAGCGGAAATGGCGGCGGCAGGGCGGGCGAGCGCATAGCCGCCATGCAAACCGCGGGTGGAGCGGACCAAGTGGGCGCGCTGCAGGGCTTTGAGCACCTTGCTCACCGTGGGCAGGGCGATATGAGTCCGCTCAGCCAGAGCGGCGGCGCTCTGCAAGCTCTGCGGAGCGCGGGCCATCTCGGCCAGCAACACCGTCGCGTAGTCGGTCATTTTGCTGATGCGGATCATAAAACGGGACCATTTTAGTCCACTATGGCGATATTTGCAGTGTTTTCTGTGGCTTGCGGGCAACGCAGCCGGCCGGCTCGCCGTGTTGAGGTTTGCTAAACTCGCGCCCCCCAAGGTTCCATGACGGGTCGTGCCCGTGGTTCTGTAATGTCCGATACGGTCGTCAAAGTCAGTGGTCTGTGCTACGGCGTCGGTCGACGGCGCATATTCGACGGGCTGGACCTGACCGTCGCGCGTGGCAAGGTGACGGCCGTAATGGGTCCGAGTGGCACCGGCAAGACCACGCTGCTGCGCCTCATCACGGGTCAGGTCACACCGCTTGAGGGCGAGGTCGAGGTCTTCGGTCGGTCTGTTCCGACCCTGCCGAAGGTGGAGCTCTACGCCTTACGGCGGCGCATGGGCATGTTGTTCCAGAACGGGGCGTTGCTCACGGATCTGTCCGTCTTTGAAAACGTCGCGTTCCCAGTTCGTGAGCATGCGCGGCTGCCCGAGTCGGTGTTGCGTGCGCTCGTGCTCAGCAAGCTGCATGCGGTGGGCCTGCGCGGTGCAGCCGAGCTCATGCCCGGGGAACTGTCGGGTGGCATGGCGCGTCGCGTGGCGCTCGCCCGTGCCATCGTGATGGACCCGGAACTGCTGATTTACGATGAGCCCTTCGTCGGTCTCGATCCGATCTCGATGGGCGTTATCGTGCGCCTGATCCGCGAGCTTAATGATGCGCTCGGCATCACCAGCATCGTCGTCTCTCACGACGTCGATGAGTTGGCACTCATCGCTCACCACAGTTATCTGTTGTCTGAGGGTAAGGTGGTTGCCCAGGGCAGTCCGGCTGAGCTGCGCGATAGCCCACTTGAGGTCGTGCGGCAGTTCATGGGTGGCGAGTCTGACGGTCCTGTGCCCTTTCATTATCCCGCGCCCGACTACTTGGAGCAGCTGCGCTCATGATGCTAGCCCCGATCCAAAAAATCGGTCGCGTCGGTGTATTCTTTGGCCGACTGCTCGTTCAATGCGGCCCGGCCTTGCTGCGGCCGCGCGCCGTGGTGCACCAGGTGTTCAACGCTGGTGCGCGCTCGCTGATCATCATCATGCTCTGCGGGCTGTTTGTCGGCATGGTGCTGGGCTTGCAGGGTTTTGATTTGCTGCAGCGGTTTGGTTCCGAAGATGCTCTGGGTGTGGCCGCGGCGCTCGGGTTGCTGCAGGAGCTCGGACCCGTGGTGACTGCGCTGCTGTTTGCGGGTCGAGCGGGGACCTCGCTGACCTCCGAAATCGGCCTGATGCGTGCTACCGATCAATTGACCGCGATGGAGATCATGGCGGTGGATCCGCTGCGTCACGTGGTGGCGCCGAGATTCCTCGGCGGACTGATCGCGATGCCGCTGCTCGTTGCGATCTTCAATCTCGTAGGCCTGTTCGGTGCGCAGCTGATCGGCGTGCAGTTGAGGGGCGTCGACCCGGGAGCCTTCTTGTCGCAGATGCAGTCGGCAGTCGAGCTCGACGATGTGTCCGAAGGCATCGTCAAGAGCGTGTGCTTTGGTGTGGCCTGCAGCCTGATCGCCGTTTACGAGGGCTACAACGTGGAACCGACCGCCGCC
The DNA here is from genome assembly GCA_046091245.1 of Nevskiaceae bacterium. GTDB lineage: Bacteria > Pseudomonadota > Gammaproteobacteria > Steroidobacterales > Steroidobacteraceae > UBA964. The sequence continues at coordinate 8,138 of JBJTBK010000081.1, forward strand.
GGCGTCGGTCTAGCCACCACTCGAACCGTGGTGATCTCCTCGGTGCTGACCTTGCTGATTGATTACATGCTCACCGCCGCTTTTCTTGGAAGGTAATCTCACGATGAAACCGCAACGTTCTCTGGAAGTCGGTACCGGGCTGTTCGTATTGCTCGGCTTTGCCGCGCTGTTTTTCCTCACCACCCAGCTGCCGGGCAGTGGCTTGCAATTCCGCGCAGACGGCGGTTATCGGGTGACAGCGAAGTTCGACAACATCGGCGATTTGAAGGCCGGATCCCCAGTGAGCATGGCGGGCGTGCGCATCGGTCGGGTCGAGGGTGTCGCCTTCGATCCGAGCGACTATCGTGCTGTGGTGACCCTGCGTATCGATCCGCAGTACAACCGGATCCCGGATGACAGTGACGCGAGTGTGCAGACTCAGGGTCTGCTCGGTGGCAAATACATTGGCATCGGGCCGGGCGGCTCCGACAGTTTCCTGAAGGATGGCGGCCAGATCGAATTCACCCAGTCAGCCATTGTGCTTGAGTCGCTGGTCAATAAATTCTTTGCCAATTTTGCGAGCAAAGGCAGCGACGGATCGGCGGGTTCCTCCGCAGCCTCGGGCACGAGCGAGGAGGGTAAGTAAATGGCGGCTTCGACGATAGGCCAAATCAGTGTTCGGGCAGCGGTGCTTGCGCTTTGCGGGGTAATGCTCGGCTCCTCGCTTCCCATCGAATCTGTGCAGGCTCAGGGCAAAGTCGCGCCAGCCGTCGTGGACACCAGCGGCCCGACTCAACTGATCGAGACCTCCGCCAACGCTATGACGGCAGAGATCGAGGCGCGCCGCGCTGAGTTGCGCAAGGACCCCGCCAAACTCGATGCGCTCGTCGAGCGGATACTGTTGCCCAATTTCGATATCGACCATGCGGCGCGCCTGGTGCTCGGCAAGCACTGGCGTACGGCCACGCCGCAACAGCGCCAGCGATTTATCGATGCGTTCTATGGGTCGCTGATGAGCAACTACGGCGATGCCTTGTTGGAGTTTACCGGCGATCGCATCAAGGTGTTGCCGACGCCCGTCGCGGCCGATGCCACATCGGCCGTCGTTCGTACCGAAGTCAAGCGCAGTAACGGTCAGAAGATTCCGGTGAACTACTCGTTGCGCAAGACCGAATCCGGCTGGAAGGCATGGGACGTGGTAATCGAAGGCATTAGCTATGTGAAGAGCTTTCGAGAGGACTTCGGCGCCGAAATCGATGCCAAGGGTCTGGATGCCGTGATCCAGAGGCTGGAGGCGCAGACCCGTCGTGGCGCAGGCAATAGCGGGTCGGCCAAGGGCACGGTCGCTCGGCCGTGACGAGCTCCGTGACGCCAGCGGCTGGCTCGGTCAGTGTCGAGAGCGTTGCGGATGATGAGTTCGCTGTACGCGGCGAATTCAGTTTTGCCACAGCCGCCGCGGTTCATGCAGCGGGCTACGCGTTACTGCAACGGAGCGCAGCCGCGCACATTCGGATCGACTGCGCCGCCATTTCCGAAGCCGATAGCGCGGGTCTTGCGGTCTTAGTTGATTGGATGGCCATGGCGTCTCGTCGCGGGGTCACCCTAAGTTTTGTTGCGCTGCCCGTCCCGTTGCAGCAACTCGCACGCATCGGCGGCGTGAGCGAGTTGCTCGGGGTCGATGGCAGGAGCACCTAGCGCGAGTCGAACGTCAGTCGCGGCGTCGCGGATTGCGCAGCGGCCTCAGCGTGTGGCTGCTCGTCAGCTTGGGGTGCCGCGTCAGCTTCCTCGTCTTCGAAGCCTTCTTCGAGATTTTCCATGGGTACATTACCGTCGTGCACGAGGTACTCGCGGCGTTGCAGGTAAGCGCTGCGGACGAAGGCGTACGGGTCGCCAGCGCGATCAAGCAGCGAATCGGCGTCCAGCAACCGAACTCGCGTCTCGAATTTGTCGAACGCCCACAGTCCGTACCGCGTCGTGGTGTCGTCGATGCACGAGCGCGGCTCGACAAAGTTATCAGCCAGATCGCCGACCCCGTCGCGGATCGTGTACGGCCCGAGTAGCGGCAGCACCAAGTAGGCGCCGGGCTTCACGCCCCAGGTGCCGAGCGTCTGACCGAAGTCCTCATCGTTGAGATCGATCCCGGATTGGGTCGCAGGGTCAAGCAGACCGCCAAGACCGAACGTGGTGTTGAGCAGCAAACGCCCGGTATCTGACAGCGCGGCTTTGAATTTCCCCTGCAGCAGGTTATTCATGAGAGTGATGGGGTAGGTCGCGTTCTGGAAAAAATTGGTCACCCCGGACTGGACGGGCTGCGGAGTGACAGCCTTGTAGCCGCGGGCGAGCGGCCGAACGACGCTACGATCAAGTCCATCGTTGAAGGCGAATGCACCGCGATTGAAACGTTCGAACGGGTCACCGGGGTCAGCGCTGGCGTTCTGCGGCAGCGAGGCGCAACCGGTCAGCAGCACTAGGCACAGCGCCGCAGCGCAGCGCTGGGAGATCGGTAGGAGACGATTCATGGTCGAGATTTTAGCAGTTCAGTAGCTGGGAACGATTGACGCCCCGCAGCGGGCGGTCAGCCTGCGCTTCGCTCGCGACTGCGACGACGCTTGCCGCTCTCGGCGAGTGCGTCTCTAACTTCCTTCATACGCGCTTCGAAACGCGCCCGTTGCACCGACGTGATGGACGGGTCGGCCAGCGCTAATTCAAGTTGCTTGACGGCATCGGGCAGATCGCCACCCACGATGTGATACTCGCCCATGTAATACGCCGCATCGGCATTGTCGCCGGCGCTACTTGCGGCAAGGGCGGTGAGACGGATCTGCTCCGGGGTTGGCGGAACATTATTGAAAAGGTCGAGCAACAACGTATGGGCTTCTTTGGCGCCCCCCGGTGTGCGCAGCAGAGCCTCGGCGTAGCGAATGGTCAGCGGCACGTTGCGCGGGGCGACCTCGAGCGCACGACGTAGTACGGAGAGTGCCGTATCCATGCGCTCGGCAGCCATCAGCGCCTGGCCGAGAGCGGCCTGCAGCATCGGGCTCTGGGGCTCCGCCGCGACGAGTTCGACGCGCGCGCTGGCTGCGCGTTCCCGATCACCGGCGCCGAGGCGCGCGAGCGCTTCACCATAACGCTGCGCCGGGGTGAGCGGGCCGCGGTCCGCGAGCGCAGCGTAGTACGGCCGCAGGTCGTTGTCAGTCGGCGCGCCCAACACGCGTACTCGCTCGCGAACAAATGCGTACGCGGCGCTTTGCTGACGTACGACCGCACGAATTTGTCCGGCACGCTCGCGTGTTTCGGCGACGCGGTTGGCCGTCACTGGATGGGTACGCAAAAACTCGGGGACTTGAGCGCCGGCGAGACCCGAGCGACGACTCAGCGTTTCAAAGAAATCTGGCATGCCTTGCGGATCGAAGCCTGCGGCGGCGAGGTAGCTGATGCCGATGCGATCCGCCTCGTATTCGTTCGAGCGCGTGAAATTGATTTGCGCCTGCGCAGCAGTGCCTTGTGCGATGGCAATGCCCGCTTGCACGGCATCACTGGCGCCGGTGGTCATGCCGATGAGAATGGCAGCCAGTAGCGCCGCCGCCGATGCGAGTCCTTGGCGACCCTGCGCTTGGATCGAGCGCGCAATATGGCGTTGCGTGACGTGTGCGATTTCGTGGGCGATGACGCTAGCCAACTGCGACTCGTTGGCGGTGGCGGTGATCAGACCGTAATTGACGCCAATGAATCCGCCCGGCAGCGCAAAGGCGTTGATGTTGCCCTCGCGGACGACAAAAAACGTGAATCGTTGCTCGGAGTCCTGGATTTGCGCGGCGATCTTGCTACCGAGATTCTGGATGTAGTCAGTGACCTCAGGGTCTTCGAGGATGAGACCCTGATCACGCAGACCGCGAACCACCATAAGCCCGAGTTGGTACTCGTCGTTGATCGTTAGCGTGGAGTTGGCGCCCGAGCCGATGTCCGGCAGGTCATTCGCACCTTGCGCGAACGCGGTAGCCGATTGCAGGGTGAGCAGGGTGGCGAGAGTCGCTGAACATAGGGCGAGGGTGGCACGCATCGCAGTGTCTGACCGATCGCCGCGCACCGAGTTCACAACGTCTCGGAGGCGAAGTCGGCGAGCCTCGAGCGCTCGCCCCGTACCAAGGTCACATGTCCGGCGTGGCCCCAGCCCTGAAACCGGCTGACGACGAAGGTCAGGCCCGAGGTCGTCTCGGTCAGGTACGGCGTGTCAATCTGCGCGATGTTGCCAAGGCAGACGATTTTGGTGCCGGGCCCCGCTCGGGTCACCAGGGCTTTCATTTGCTTAGGCGTCAGATTTTGCGCCTCATCGAGGATGACGAACCGATTGAGGAAGGTACGGCCGCGCATGAAATTGAGCGAGCGGATCTTGATACGGTTACGCAGCAGATCGTTCGTCGCGGCCCGACCCCAGCTGCCGCCCTCGGCGCTGTGCGTGAGAACCTCGAGGTTGTCCATCAATGCCCCCATCCAGGGCTCCATTTTTTCCTCCTCGGTTCCGGGCAGAAAGCCGATGTCCTCGCCGAGCGGGATGGTGACCCGAGTCATGATGATTTCGGCGTATCGATTGTGCTCCAGCGTCTGCAGCAAGCCGGCGGCCAAGGTCAGCAGCGTCTTGCCAGTGCCGGCAGGGCCCAAGATCGTGACAAAGTCGATCTCCGGATCAAGCAGTAGATTGAACGCGAAGTTTTGTTCGCGGTTGCGTGCGCTGATACCCCACACCCCATGACGGTCGGTGCTGAAGTCACGCACGAGCTCGAGCAGCGCCGTGTGTCCGGAGATCCGCCGCACCCAGGCTTCGATGCCGCCCTCGCGATCTTCGTAGACGAATTGGTTGGTTTGCCACGCAGCAACGGAGGGGCCGTTCACCTCGTAGAAGGTTTTGTTGCCTTCCTTCCACGAACGCATGTTCTTGCCGTGGCGTTCCCAGAAGTCGGCCGGCAAGGCCGTGTGGCCGGTGGAGAGGATGTCGGCATCCTCGATGGCTCGGTCACTGAAGTAGTCCTCGGCATGCACGCCGACTACCGCGGCCTTGATCCGCAAGTTGATGTCTTTGGATACCAGGACCACGCGGGTCTCGCTGTGCAGGGCCTGCAGCGCGAGGGTGGTGGCCAAGATCGCGTTGTCGTTGCCGTGCCCGGGCAAATTCTCCGGCAGGCTGATGTTCAACTGCTGCGTTTGGAAAAACAGCCTGCCGGTGCTCGGTGCCTTGTCGTGGTTGCCGGAGAGAGGCTTGGGCAGCGCAAGGCCTGACTCGATTTGCTCACGAGTCGCATTGCGCATCAACTCGTCGAGAAATCGACTGACCTGGCGTACGTTACGTGAGGCTTCGGATACGCCTTTTTTGTGCGCATCGAGTTCTTCCAACACAACCATCGGCAGGTAGATGTCGTGTTCTTCGAAGCGGAATATGCATGCCGGATCGTGCATCAACACATTGGTGTCGAGCACGAACAGCCGCCGCTGCGGCACGCTTCTGCGCCGCTTCAAAGGGCTTTCGCTGCAGCGAGCACGGTGGCGGCGTGACCCTCAGCTTTGACCTTGCGCCACTCGGCGGCAAGTACTCCTTTGGCGTCGATCAAAAAGGTGCTGCGTTCGATGCCGAACACCTTCTTGCCGTACATGTTCTTTTCCTTGATGACATCGAAGAGACCGCAGAGCGCCTCGTCGGTATCGGCGAGCAGCTCGTAATTGAGCTGTTCCTTGGTGCGAAACTTCTGGTGTGAAGTGCAGGAGTCGCGAGACACGCCAATGACCAGCGTGCCCGCCTTGCGGAATGCGGCCTGCAGATCGCGGAATTCGCGCGCCTCGATGGTGCAGCCGGGTGTCATGTCCTTCGGATAGAAGAACACTACGATCTTCGAACCCAACGCCTCTTTGAGCCGCCACTTACCACCGTCAGTGGTAGCAGCGGTGAAATCAGGGACTTTCTTGCCGAGGCTGACGGCGCCGGAGACGGCTTTGCTCATGTGAACGTCCTTCAGGGCGAGGGTAAGGTCAGGATTTTACGGGTTCGAGTATGGCGTCCAGATTGCGTGCATCGCAGAACTCCATGAACTCTTCGCGCAGATGCGCGAGGTGCAGTTTGCTCGGCACGTTGATGATCATCTGCACTGCGAACATCAATGCGCCGGTGTGCGCAGCGGGGTAGATGCGGGTTGCGACTTCGGCGATGTCGATGCCGCGGGCCGAGCAAAAACCCGCGAGCGCCGAGACGATGCCGGTCTGATCGAGGCACACCGCATCGATGGAGTACGGCAGCAGTTCGGTGCGGGCTGATCGCGGCTCGGTGCGATGCATGTGCAGCGTGAGGCCGGCTTCGGCGGCAAAGCGTCCCAGCTCCGATTCGAGTTTGGCGAGCGAATGCCAGTTACCGGCCACCAGCAGCACCATGGCGAACTCGTTACCGAGGCTGGCCATCCGGCTCTCGCTGATGTTGCCGCCGCAGTCGCTGATGACTCGGGTCAGTTCGTGAACAAGGCCTGTTCGGTCGGGCCCAATGGCTGATATGGCGATGTGCTGTTTCATCCGTGCCTTCAGTTTAGCTGTTAGGGCAGGCGATCGCGAACGGGTTGCGCGAGTTCGGCATCGCCCCGTACCATCCCGCGGATATCCCGGTTTTGGCGGTGGACATGTTCTCTGGCAGTTTGGTGGCGATCGTCACCCCCATGCTCGCAAACGGCGAGATTGACCGTGCGGCGTGGCTTCGGCTGCTCGATTTCCATCTTGAAAACGGCACCTCCGGCATCATCGTCGGCGGTACCACGGGGGAGTCGGCGACCCTACTCGAGTCGGAACTGCGTGAACTGACCACCACAGCGCTGGAGCATGTGGCGGGCCGCATGAAGATCATTGCCGGTGCCGGTACCAGCAGCACAGCCGAGACCGTAGCCCGAGTGCGCTGGCTCAGTGCGCTCGGGGTCGATGGGCTGCTGATCGTCACCCCTGCCTACGTCAAACCGACCCAGGATGGCTTGATCCGGCACTACACCGTCGCGGCGGAGGCCTCGAGCGTCCCAATCTTGCTCTACAACGTTCCCGGCCGAACTGCTGTGGATCTGCTGCCGCCGACGGTGGCACGGCTCGCGACTGTCGCCAACATCGTCGCGCTGAAAGAGGCGGTGGGTGAGATCGATCGAGTTCGTGAATTGCAGCGCTTGGTCCCCGGTATCGCGGTGTTGTCGGGCGACGATGCGACCTGCCGTGAGGCGGTCCTCGCGGGTGCGAAGGGGGTGATTTCGGTCACGGCCAACGTCGCGCCTCGCGATATGGCGGACATGATGGCTGCGGCATTGGCGGGAGATGCCACGCGGGCGGCGCGCATCGACACGCGGCTCGCGGGACTGCCTGAAAACCTGTTCGTCGAGGCCAATCCCATTCCGGTCAAATGGGTGCTCGAGCAAATGGGTTTGATCGGTCCGGGCATCCGTCTACCGCTGACGCCCTTGTCGAACCGCTTCCATACTCGCGTTCGTTCAACCATGGAACGGGCGGGTCTCAGCGGGTAGAATTGCGTATGCGTTATTTCCGTGCCGTGCTTTGTCTGTCGCTGTGTCTGACCGTCGCTGGCTGTGGCTCGTTGTTCAAGGTCAGCTGCGCGAAACCGGGTGATTTCGCGACTGCGGTAGACAACCCGCCGTTGAAGATTCCCGCGGGCCTTGATCCGCCGGACACCCGGGCGGCACTGTCCATCCCGCCGCTGCAAACGCCTGAGGCGCCGCGGCCGGCTGATGCCCCCTGCATCGATACACCCCCCAAATTCACCCCGGCTCCGCCCAAGCGCCCGCAGGCTTGATATCATCCGCTCCCGCTTGAATCGGAGAGGTGGCCGAGCGGTCGAAGGCGCTTGATTGGAAGTCAAGTAACATCGCAAGGTGTTCGTGGGTTCGAATCCCACCCTCTCCGCCAGATCTTGAATAGGGCCAGTCCTATGGCGTCCCGCATCGGTTCCTTCGCGACGACCAGCCGTCAATCCCGCCAGGCCCGGAAGGGAGCAACGGTCGCGGTGCGGTCGGGTGCCGGAGTCCAGCTGGTGCGGGCCGCCTCCCTCTCGCAGGGTGTATCGGCCCATCGATGGGGGCGCAGGTGAGCTACACCGCACTGGCCCGAAAATGGCGCCCGAGGCGCTTCGAGGAGCTGACCGGCCAGGAGCATGTGCTGCAGGCGCTCTCCAATGCGCTGGCGACCAACCGGGTTCACCACGCCTTCTTGTTCACCGGAACCCGCGGGGTCGGCAAGACCACCATTGCGCGTATTCTCGCCAAGTGCCTCAACTGCGAGACCGGCCTCGGGCCGACGCCCTGCGGTGAGTGCGCCACCTGTCGCGAGATCGATGAGGGTCGTTTCGTTGATTTGATCGAGGTCGACGCGGCTTCGCGTACCAAGGTCGACGATACCCGTGAGTTGCTCGACAACGTGCAATATGCGCCCACGCGCGGACGCTACAAGGTCTACCTCATAGACGAAGTGCACATGCTGTCCACGCACTCGTTCAATGCCTTGTTGAAAACGCTCGAGGAGCCGCCGCCGCACGTGAAGTTTCTGCTGGCGACGACTGATCCTCAGAAGCTGCCGGTCACGGTGCTCTCGCGTTGCTTGCAATTCAACCTGAAGCGTCTTTCGGTGAGTCTGATCGCCGAGCGCATCAAGACGGTGCTCGATGCCGAAGGTGTGCCGTATGAGGCTCCCGCCGTGCGTCTCGTCGCCGAGGCAGCGGATGGCAGCATGCGTGATGGACTTTCGCTGCTCGATCAATTGCTGGCCTTTGGCGGCGGCAAAGTCGCTGAGGTTGAAGCGCGGACCATGCTCGCGACGGTCGATCGCAAGCAAGTCGCGCAGTTGGCGCGACTGCTCGCGCAGCTCGAACCGCCGGCGCTGTTGGAGTTTGTAGCCTCCCTCGATGAGTGGGCCCCTGACTACGGCGATGTGCTCGATGCGCTCGCCACGCTGCTGGTACGCGTGGCGCTCAAGCAGACGATGCCCGCGTACGAGGGGGACGAGTTGCATCCGGTAGATCTGCTGGCCGAACTCGCTGCGCAGCTGTCACCGGAGGACGTGCAGTTGTTTTATCAGACCGCGATTCTTGGACGCCGCGATTTGGTGTGGGCACCCGATCCGCGAACAGGATTCGAGATGACCGTGCTGCGCATGATCGCCTTCCGTCCGAACGCGACGCCGGAGGGTTCTGCCGCGACACCTGGTCTCGCGCAGGCCCGGAGCAGCACCGTTGCGCCGCGGAGCACCGCCGCAAGCGCCGTCGCTTCAGCGCCGAGTAGCCCGAACGGCGCTCCGCAGTCATCGGCGCCTCGTGCTGCGCCCGGGGTTGCTTCCGCTAGTGCACCGGTGGTCGCGCCCGGTGTCGACCCGGCGCGCTGGGCCGAGACGCTGGCGGCACTCGAAGTGGGTGGTGCAGCGCGACAGCTTGCCGCGAACTGCGTGTTCAACTCGCGTAGTGGCAATCTCGTGCGTCTGACCCTCGATCCGTCGCAATCTTTGCTGCGCACCACGGCGCTTATCGACAAACTTGCACAAGCTCTCAGTCGGCACCTTGGCGAAACGTTGCGAGTAGAGGTGGATCTCGGTGCGGCCCCGGTCGATAGTCCGGCCCGCGCTGAGCAACGCGATGTTGCGGAGGGGCTAGATGTCGCGCGGCGCTCGCTTGAAGACGATGCGACCGTGCGCGGATTCAAAGAAAAATTCGGCGCGACGCTGAACCCGGATTCCGTGAAACCCGTTTGAGGACAGTGTGACATGGCGAATATTGGCAATATGATGAAGCAGGCCGAGGCTCTGCAGCGCAACATGCAGAAGGCGCAGGAGGAGATCGGTCGCATGGAAGTGACTGGCGAGTCCGGCGGCGGTATGGTCAAGGTGACGATGACCGGCAAGCATGAAGTGAAGCGCGTTCAGATCGAGCCGGCTGTGATCGGCGAGGATCGGGAGATGCTTGAGGACTTGATTGCCGCAGCCATCAACGATGCAGTGCGGCGAGTCGAGACGCAGAGCCAGCAGCGCATGTCTGAATTGATGTCCGGGTTACGTCTACCGCCCGGCATGAAGATGCCTTTCTGACTGGCGATAATTCGGCATGAAACATCCGCCGTCGCTGTCGCGACTGATCGATGCCCTTCGCACCCTGCCGGGCGTGGGGCCGAAAACGGCGCAGCGAATGGCCTTTCATTTATTGCAGGACGGGCGCGACGGCGCGCGCGTGCTTGCCGACAGCTTGACGGTGGCGCTCTCGCGGGTCGGGCGCTGCACGCGCTGTCGCATGCTCACCGAGGCCGAGACCTGTTTCGTCTGCAGTTCGCCGCAGCGGGATGCGGGACTGCTATGCGTGGTCGAATCTCCAGCCGATGTCGTGGCCATCGAGCAGTCGGCCGGCTATCGCGGCCGCTACTTCGTGCTGATGGGTCACCTCTCGCCGCTTGATGGCGTGGGACCCGAACAGCTCGGCGTACCGGCGCTTGAGGCGCTGCTCGAAGAGGGCGGGGTGCGCGAGCTGATCCTCGCGACAAATCCGACGGTGGAGGGTGAGGCGACGGCGCACTTCTTGTCGGAACTCGCGCGAGCGCGCGGGCTGCGTGCTACCCGCATCGCGCACGGCGTACCGATCGGTGGTGAGCTCGAATACATCGACGGTGGCACGCTCGCGCACGCACTTGCGGGTCGTCAAGCTCTCTGATTTCGTCCGCCGGTGTGGCGGCCTGGGCCACGCGCCTCGCGCAACTGGGCGTAGAGTCGGCGCAGACGCCGATAGCTTTCGTAACGACGCGCATCAAACGAGCCATTCTCGGCCGCGTCGCGTACGGCACAGGCGGGCTCACGCAGATGCTGACAGTCCTGGAAGCGGCACGCTACGCTCAGGCGATCAACTTCCGGAAATCCGAGGCTCCGCGGTTCGAGCATGTCGATCGCTGGAGCGAAGTCGCGCACGCCTGGCGAGTCGATCACGTGTCCGCCTCCGGCCAGATCGTACAGTCGTGAGCTGGTGGTGGTATGCCGTCCCTCCGCATCACGATCGAGTTCGCCGGTGATCAGTTGCGCCTGCGGTACCAAGGCGCCGATCAGTGATGACTTACCGACGCCCGACTGGCCGACAAACACAGCGGTTTCGTCGTGCAGGGCATCACGCAGCGCCCCAAGATCTTCGCTGCCTGTGGTGCTGCAGTGGAGCACCGGGTAACCGGCAGCACTAAAACTCGCGGTCAGCTCCGTCGCCGGTACATCTTCGAGCAGGTCGACCTTGTTGAGCAGCACCAGGGCGCGCAGACCCGCTGAGCTCGCCGCGCACAGATAGCGATCGACGACGAACAGGTCAGGCGAGGGCCGCGGCGCAAACACGACCACCACCACGCTGAGGTTGGCCACCACAGCCTCCCCATCGCCCCGCAAGGTTGAGCGCGACAGCACAGTGGTGCGAGGCAAGATGTCGAGTACATGTACTTCGCCATGCGCCGCATCGATTTCGCAACGCACCCGATCGCCGCAGACGCACTGCATCTTGCGCCCGAACGGTCGCGCGTCATGACAGGCACCAGTCGCGTCCCGCACTTGCAGGTGCCGGCCGTAGGCAGCAATCACCTGGGCTTCAAAAGACAACGTGCGGTCCTCCTCGGGGAAACACTCTAGCCTCTGCTAGACTCGGCCACAACGCCCGAGACATGGATGCTCGCATGCAACGTCGTGATGCACTCATCTGGATCGACCTCGAGATGACTGGCCTCAAGCCGCAGTCAGACACCATCATCGAGATCGCGACCTTGGTTACCGATTCCCAGTTGCGACTGATCGCCGAGGGGCCAGTACTGGCAATTCATCAGGACGAGGCGACGCTCGCCACTATGGATGAGTGGAACCAGCGTCAGCACGGCTCCTCGGGTCTGCTGGCGCGGGTACGCGGCAGTACCGTCACGATCGCTGAAGCAGAGGGCGCCACGCTCGAGTTTCTCGCACAGCACGTCGAGCCCGGTGCTTCGCCGATGTGCGGCAACAGCATTTGTCAGGATCGACGCTTCATGGCGCGATTGATGCCGCAACTCGAAGCGTTCTTCCACTATCGAAATCTTGATGTGAGTACAGTCAAAGAACTCGCCCGCCGCTGGGCTCCGGAGCTTGCGGCCGGCTTCAACAAGGAAGGCACACACCTCGCGCTCGATGACATTCGCGAGTCGGTGCGTGAGCTGCAGTTTTATCGTGAGCACTTCTTCGTGCCCGGGGTGCGCGGCGCGTGTTGAGTGTCGAGGACTCCGTTCGTACTCCACCGACCTTCGCGGAGGTGGCGGCTGCAGCCGATCGGTTGCAAGGGCGAGTCGTGCGTACCCCGGTATGGCGCTCGGTGCGCCTTGATGCGCGCACTGGGCGTCGCGTGTACCTCAAGTGCGAGAACCTGCAGCACGTGGGCGCATTCAAGTACCGTGGTGCGCTCAATGCCTTGTTACATCGTCAAGCGGCTGCAACGGCACCGGGTCTTGTGGCAACGCACTCGTCGGGTAATCACGGCGCTGCGCTGGCCCGCGCCGCGCGCGAGCTCGGCTGGGAGTGCTGCGTGGTCGTGCCGCGCGATACTTCAGCGGCGAAGCTCGCCAATATCCGCGCTCAGGGCGTCGAACCGCTGTTGTGCGAGCCTGGTCTCGCTGCACGTGAAGCGACCACCGCAAAGCTGATCGCCGAGCGGGGTGCGGAACTGGTGCACCCGTTCGATGATGCGCGGGTGATTGCCGGGCAGGGCACGGCGGCGCTCGAGTTGTTTGCTGAAGTCCCGCATCTCGACGTGCTCAGTGCGCCCGTCGGTGGCGGTGGGTTGCTCGCCGGATCTGCACTCGCGGCCCGCGCCATGAACCGCGAGTGCCGCGTGATTGGCGTCGAGCCGGAGCTCGCCGATGATGCGGCACGATCCTTTCACAGTGGCGCGCGCGTTGGATTCGCGACGCCACCGCCAACCTTAGCCGATGGTTTGAGGGGTTCGATCGGTGCGCTGCCGTTCGAGTTGTTTCGGCGGCACGTCGACGAAGTGCTGACGGTGAGTGAGGCCGCGATCGTGACGGAGATGCGCGGCATGCTAGACGAATGCTCCCTATTGATAGAGGCATCATCGGCGGTACCAGTCGCAGCTCGTCGCGAGAGCCGATTGGGTTCTCGGGGCGATGCGGTCGGCATCATCCTCTCGGGCGGCAACGTCGATCTGGGCGTCTGTCCGTTTCTTGCGGGCCGCGCGACGAGTTAATGAGGCGGCTTGGCCTCGGCAGCCAGCATCAGCCAGGTTTCGATCACTGTGTCGGGGTTCAGCGACACGCTGTCGATGCCTTGTTCGACGAGCCAGCGTGCGAGGTCCGGGTGGTCCGAAGGGCCTTGGCCGCAGATCCCGACATACTTGCCCGCTTTGCGACAGCCTGCGATGGCCATCGCCACCATCGCCTTCACTGCGGGGTCTCGCTCGTCGAAGTGCTGGGCGACGATACCCGAGTCGCGATCGACGCCAAGTGTCAACTGGGTCATATCGTTTGAGCCGATGGACATGCCGTCAAAGTATTCGAGGAACTGGTCGGCCAGCACAGCGTTGCTCGGCAGTTCGCACATCATGATGACCTTCAGGCCATGGCTGCCTCGAGCCAGACCATGCTCGGCCAGTAGCGTGGTCACCTCGCTCGCCTCGCGCAAGGTGCGCACGAAGGGAACCATGACCCACACGTTGTCGAGACCCATTTGCTCGCGCACGATGCGTACCGCACGGCATTCGAGTTCGAAGCAGGGCTGGAAGCTCTTGTCGATGTAACGCGCCGCGCCGCGGAAGCCGATCATCGGATTCTCTTCAGTCGGCTCGTAGAGTCGTCCGCCGATGAGGTTGGCGTACTCATTGGACTTGAAGTCCGAGAGCCGCACAATCACAGGTTCCGGCGCAAACGCGGCCGCGATCTGCGAGATACCCTCAGCGAGCTTGTCGATGTAGAAGCCGACCGGGTCGGTGTAGCCGGCCATCTGCGTGCGGATCTCTTCGCGCAGCGGAGCATCCAGGCGGTCGAATTCCAGAAGTGCGCGGGGGTGAACGCCGATCATACGATTGATGATGAACTCGAGGCGCGCGAGTCCGACGCCGCGATTCGGGATGCTGGCGAAGTCGAAGGCGCGATCCGGATTGCCGACGTTCATCATGATCTTCACCGGCGTTTTCGGCAGCGCGTCGAGTTCGATCTCGCGGTGTTCGAAATCGAGAGCACCCTCGTAGACGTAACCGGTGTCGCCCTCGGCGCAGGACACCGTAACGCTCTGGCCTTCGCGCAGCACTTTGGTGGCACCTCCGCACCCGACCACGGCCGGGATGCCTAGCTCGCGCGCGATGATCGCCGCATGACAGGTGCGCCCGCCACGATTGGTGACGATTGCCGAGGCGCGCTTCATCACCGGCTCCCAATCGGGGTCGGTCATGTCGGCGACCAGCACATCGCCCGGTTGAACGCGCGCCATGTGCGCGACATCCGAGATGATGCGAGCGGGCCCAGCACCGATGCGCTGGCCAATGCTGCGACCTTCCGCGAGCACGGTCGAGCGTTTGCGCAGCGTGTAGCGCTGGATGGTGCGGCCGCTGCGGCTTTGCACGGTTTCTGGGCGTGCCTGCAAGATGAACAGCTCGCCGGTGACGCCGTCTTTGCCCCACTCGATGTCCATGGGCTTGCCATAGTGATCTTCGATGATGAGCGCCTGCCGTGCGAGTGCGGTCAGATCTTCGTCATTGAGGCAGAATCGTTGGCGATCAGCCGGCGGCCCGGCGACGGTGCGCACGCGCTCCGTCGAACCCGGTTCACCGTAGACCATCTTGACAGCCTTGGCGCCGAGGTTGCGTCGCAGCACTGAGCGACGGCCAGCGCGAACTGCCGGTTTGTAGAGGTAAAACTCATCCGGATTGACGGCACCCTGCACCACGGTCTCGCCGAGACCGTAGGAGGCGGTGATGAACACCACGTCGCGAAACCCAGAGTCGGTGTCTAGCGTGAACATCCCGCCGCTCGCGCCGCGGTCCGAGCGCACCATCTGCTGGATACCGGCGGACAGTGCCACTTGCGAGTGATCGAAGCCTTGATGCACTCGATAGGCGATCGCACGATCATTGAACAGGGATGCGAAAACATGACGCATCGCTTCCAGCACGGCTGCCTCGCCCTGCACATTGAGGAAGGTTTCCTGCTGACCGGCGAAGGAGGCCTCAGGCAAATCTTCGGCGGTAGCCGAAGAGCGAACAGCGACTGCGGCATCGGGTCCGAACCGCCGGTAACCCTCGAGCACGGCCTGCTCGAGTTCCGGGTGCAGCGGCGTCTCCAAGATCCACCCGCGAATCTGCGCGCCCACTTCGGCAAGACGCACCACGTCGTCCACGTCGAGATCGGCGAGGAGCTGCCGGATACGCTCATCGAGTCCGCCCTGCGCAAGCAGGCTTCGGTAGGCACTCGCTGTGGTGGCAAAACCACCTGGTACCTTGACCCCAAGCTTGCTGAGCGCGCCGATCATTTCGCCAATAGAGGCGTTTTTACCCCCGACGATTTCCACGTCGTTCATGGTCACGCGTTCGAAGGGCAGTACGAGTTCGTTCACGGTATTTCCTGACTGGATTTTGTGGAACACTCGGGGTTGTGCGAGGGAGCGCTGCCGAGGAGAGCTGAGATGACGGGAAGAACGGTATTTTTCGTGTCTGACCAGACTGGAGTGACGGCCGAGACCATGGGTCACAGCCTCATGACGCAATTTGAAGGGCTGCAATTTCGGGCTGTGACTTTGCCATTTGTGTCGACGATTGACAAGGCGGAAGAGGCCGTCAGGCGCATCAACGCCGCAGCCCACGAAACCGGGCAGCGCCCGGTGATTTTCGGCACCCTCGTGCAAGATGAACTGCGGGAGGTGATCAAAGGCAGCAACGCGTTGTTCCTCGATTTCTTCGAAGCCTTCGTCGGTCCGCTCGAGCGGGAGCTCGGTACCGCATCCTCGCACAGCGCGGGTCGCGCCCACGGGATTGCCGATGCGGTCGGGTATGCCACGCGCATCGACGCCACCAACTACGCACTGGCCAACGACGACGGATCCAACCGAGACTACGTACGTTCGGATGTGATTCTGGTCGGTGTATCGCGCTCGGGCAAAACGCCGACCTGCCTGTATCTGGCGATGCAGTACGGGGTGTTTGCGGCCAACTATCCGCTGACCGACGACGATCTGGAGTCGACGCGGCTGCCACCCGGGCTGCAGCCGTTCAAGGCAAAGCTCTTTGGACTGCGCATCGCTCCATCGCGACTGCAACAAATCCGTCAGGAGCGAAGGCCGAACAGCCGCTACGCCTCACCACAGCAGGTACAATTCGAAACGCGAGCCGCCGAGTCGACCTTCCAGCGAAACGGCATTCCCACGCTCGACACCACCGAGTGTTCGATCGAGGAAATCTCGGTACGCATTTTGGAAGCCACGGGTGTTGAGCGACGGATCCGACCCTGATGAATACACCTTTGACGGTCGAAGAATTACTGCCAGTCAGTTGGCGGGCGCGGCCGCGCAGTTTTGTCGCGCTCATGGGGGTCTACGAGAGTAATTACCGTCGGCTACTGCGTTTGACTGGAAACCCGCGCGCCTTGCCGATCGGGGAGTGCCGCGCGACGGTAGAGGGCGACTGCGATCTCATCTTGCGCGTCACCGAGCGATCCGTGTACACGACCATGATTGAGCTCACCTACCGTTTCGATGGTGAGGCGGGCGAGGTGACGTCGCTGCCCGATCTGCAATTGCGGGTTTATCACGATGCGCGTCTTGCCGAAGCGCATGCTTGGGCGCAGAGCCACTCTCACCCGCGCCTGTCCGATTGGCGACGCGGACTCGACCAAGATCTCGACGAGCGATGGGCGCGCAACGTGATGCTGAATAAATGGCTCGAGTACTGTCTGGAGCGCGGCTATCGTTTTTGAGCCGCTCGCCGTGGGGCTGGGTTTAGCCTGTCTTGCGCTGTGCGGTCACAGACTTGGTAGGCGTAGCCGGTTTTTTGGGTGACTGGCTTGGCGTCCGAGACAGCACGACCATGTCGGTCATCACTTCCGCGGCCTGATCGAGTACCACGTCCGGTTGCTTGCTCGTGTCCAGATCGCCCACGCTGGCGAGTGGCGGTTGCGCGCGTTCGCTGCGTCGAGAGTTTTCACGAGCCAGGCGTTCTGCCTCGAGTCGCGTCCGCTCCGTCTTCCTCGCTTCGAGGTTAAGCGACACGCTGCGTCGCTCGCGCTGTGCGTTGAGGGCGGCGATGTCGTTGACGAGCCATCGGTAGTCCGCATCGCGCTGCTGCCGGCGATTCTCTTCCTCTAAGAGTTTGGATAGCACCACACCGGCGCCATCGACGGGGCTGAAGCTTGCGCCCTGAATGCGATCCCACGGCAGGGCGTCATCGAGCGAACTCTCGCCGACGTCTTCGAGGTTGATGGGCGAGGCGAGTGTAACGTCGGGCTCTACGCCTCGATGCTGCGTGCTCTCGCCGGTGATGCGGTAGAACTTGCCAATCGTCACGGTCAACTGGCCGTTGACCGGGCGCGCGCTCCACCGCGACAGCGGCACAAGATTCTGCACGGTGCCTTTGCCGAAGCTGCGCTGACCGACCACCACTCCGCGCCGGTAGTCCTGAATCGCACCCGCGAAGATTTCCGAAGCCGAGGCGCTGAAGCGATCGATGAGCACGACCAGCGGACCATCGTAGGCGATGCCGCTATCCGGATCATCGAGCACTTCTTTCTCGCCATTCGAGAACTGCACCTGTACGACAGGGCCCCGATCGACGAAGAGTCCCGTGAGAGATTGCGCTTCGGGGAGGAAACCGCCGCCATTGCCCCGCAGATCCATAACGAGGCCGTCGATCTTCTCGGCTTTGAGCTCGTCAATCAGTCGGCGTACGTCGCGCGTGGTGCTTCTATAGTTCTCATCGCCCGCGCGCTGTGCGTCGTAATCGGAGTAGAACCCCGGCACGTTGATGACACCGATGCGGTGTTCGCGATCACCGCGCTTGATGGTTTTAAGTTCTTTTCGCGCCGCTTGCGCTTCGAGAGTCACCTTGCCGCGGGTGAACTCCACGACCTTCTCCGGGCTGCCCGGCGCGGCTCCGCCCGGCAGAATCTGCAGCCGTACCAGCGTGCCGCCCTTGCCGCGGATCAGCTGCACCACATCGTCGATCCGCCAACCGATGACGTCGGTTAACGCACCGTCCTTGCCTTGGCCGACTGCGGTGATTCGATCGTTCACCGATAGAGTGCCGGCGGCGGCGGCAGGACCGCCTTCGATCAGGTTCATGATGGTGACGTAGTCATCCACCGTCTGTAGCGACGCACCGATGCCCTCGTAATTGAGGCTCATCTGGATTTTGTATTCTTCGGAGTTGCGGGGCGAGAAATAACTCGAATGCGGATCGAAGGTGCGCGCATAGGCGTTGAGGAACAACTCGAACACTTCCTCAGGCTTGATCTGCTCCGCGCGCTTCAGCACCCGATCATATCGGGTACGCAGCATCTCGCGGATTTCCGTCCAGTTCTTGCCGGCGAGCATCAGCGAGATGGCGTCATTCTTCACCCTCTTGCGCCACAGCTCATCGAGCTCGGCTTTGCTAGCGGGCCACGCTGCGCCCTCGCGATCGAACTCGAATTGTTCGTCGAGGCTGAAGTCCGGTTCCGTGTCGAGCAGCGAGAGCGCGTACTGCACCCGTTCCCGATTGCGCTGTTGGTAGCGCGCAAACATCGCGTAGGCGGGTTCGATGTCGCCGGTGCGGATCATGTCATCGAAGCGCAGCCGGTAGGCCTCAAACTCCGCGATGTCGCCGGCAAGAAAATAACTCCGTTGCCCGTCCATGCCGTCGAGGAACTTGTCCATGATGCGCGGCGAAATCGAGTCGTCGATCTTGATGCGGCTGTAGTGAGCGTCCTCGAGGAGCGAGCCTACTTGCCGCGCAATCATCCGCTCGCGCGCGCTCGGCGCTAGTGCTCCCGGCGGCAACACCGAGGTGTTGGCCGTCAGTCGGGAAGAGCCACCGATGGCCAGCAACCCGATGGCGATCGCCGAGACGGCGAGCATGGGGCTGGAACGGCGAGGAGATGGGCTCATGGATACGCTCTTGCTGATAAACTCGGTTACCAGCCTAGAACGCGCGCCCCCGGGCTTCAAGTGTGCCAGGGCGATCGACGGCAAAATATCTGCGCCACAGCACTGCAGGGAGGCGTTTCATGCGCCCGTTGGCCATGTTGCTCGGTGTCATCCTCGGCTCGACGGTCTCGATCACCGTCGCGCTGGCTTTGACGCTTGTTGTCTTCCTGTTTCTGCCGGAATACGCCAGCCGGATCGGCGAGGAATTTCCGCCGCTGCTGCGCACGCTCGCCGGGTCTGCCGTGCTCGCGGCCATTGCGGGACTCGGGTTCTACGGTGAGTTGCGCGAGCAGGGCTGGCGCCGGTATCCGCAAGTCGTTTTGTTACTGTTGCTCGTGTTGATTGGATGGTGGTACTGGCCTAGCGAGCAGGGTTGAGTGTCCAAAGAGCTCGGGAGATGCTGATGCTACGGTTCCAAAAAGCGCTGTTGCTGTGCCTCGTGGCGGTGATGGCCGGCTGAGCCGG
>JBJTBK010000082.1:0-2056 GCA_046091245.1 Nevskiaceae bacterium
GTACTTGAGTGCGTTGTCGAGCAGATTGGAGAACGCCGAGTGGATGAGCCCCGGGTCCCCCATCAAGCCATCGGGCGATTCCACGCGCCTCTCGATGGCGTGCCGTCCCGCATCGCGCGCGCCGGCGTCTTTGCGCAGCAGGGCAAGCAGTGCGGCGACATCGATCGGATTGCCCACGACCTGCTCGTCCGTCGCCTCGAGGCGCGACAACTCGAGCAAATCCGCAATGATCGCGGTCATCCGCTCGGCCTGGCGGCGCATCTCGAGGAGCGGCGGACGCAGATCGGCAGGCAGATCCTCATCGAGCGCGAGCGTCTCGAGATAGCCTGCAATCACAGTGAGCGGCGAGCGTAATTCATGCGAGGCGTTGGCCACGAAGTCCTTGCGCATGGTCTCAAGGTGCGCCTGCCGCGTGACATCGCATACGAGCAAGAACATCTGCCCTTCGCCGTAGGGCACGGCCTGGAACTCGATACAAAACGCCTCGCCGATGCGCGGGTGCACACGCAGCCCGGCGCTGAAATCACCTTTCTCCAAATAGCGTGCAAACTCGGGGACGCGGACGAGGCTGCCGATCTGCAAACCAAAGTCCGTCTTGCGACGTAAGCCCAAGAGCTCGCCTGCTTTGCGATTGAACCAGACGATTTCCCGCAGAGGATTGAGCGCGACGACACCATCGGGCATGGAAGCCGTCGAGCGACGCAACTCACGAAACAGCCGCAAGATGCGCTGCTTGTGAAACTGCTTGCGCCGATGCAGCCGCGAGACCTGCGAAACGAGATCGCCCCACAGCCCACCCGCATCCGGCGGATCGCGCCGATTACGGTTACGCAGCCAATGATCGAACTGGTGCAGATTGACGAACTGCCGCGTGAGCTCGACGGAGAGCGCTCCGGCAATACCCCACCACAGGTGCCCGATGAGGCCGCCAATCGCCGCCCCAATCGCCACCACGAGTACGAGCCGCCACAGCGCGTAGGCCCAGTCCTCGAAACCGTTGTTCAGATCCGCTACTCCACGCGGGTCGAGAAGCGATACCCCGCACCCCGCACAGTTTGCACCATGCGATCGTACCCGAATTCCTCGAGGGCTTTGCGCAGGCGGCGGATGTGAACGTCGATGGTGCGCTCTTCCACGTAGACGTTGCCGCCCCAGATCCGATCGAGCAGCTGTTCACGGGTGTACACCCGGTCAGGGTGGCTCATGAAAAACTCGAGCATGCGGTACTCGGTGGGCCCGAGGGTCACGGGCTTGCCTTGCGCGAGCACGCGATGGGCCACCGGGTCGAGCGCGAGTCCATCGAACTCCAGCACTTCGCCCTCGACCTGGGGGTCGATGCGACGCAGCACCGCATTGATACGAGCGGTGAGTTCCCGCGGTGAGAAGGGCTTGGTGACATAGTCATCCGCCCCACCCTCGAGTCCTGCGACCTTGTCGCCCTCTTCAGCGCGAGCCGTAAGCATGATCACCGGTAGATCGCGCAGGTTGCCATCGCGCTTGATCTGCCGCGTGAACTCGAGCCCGCTCATGTCGGGCAGCATCCAGTCGACGAGCATGAGATCGGGCCGCTTATCGGCGAGTTGTGCGCGCGCCGCGCGGCAGTCAGCCGCCTCGCGAACCTCGAAGCCGGCGCGACGCAGACCAAAACTGATCATGTCGCGGATAGGTTTTTCGTCTTCGACGACGAGAATCTGCTTGGGCGCCATCAGGGGAAGTCGGGTGGTCCTTGTTTCAGCCATATTTCACCCGCGTCGTATTGCAACGCCGTGACAGGCGATGAAATACCTCATGCCTGCGGCACCTTGGCCACATCGTCGCGTAGATACACCGGCTGCGCCTCGGCGGGCGTGAGTATCCGCCCCTCCGCCCACTCGGCCCGCGCGAGCGGCAGCACCGCGCGAGCCTGCGGCAATACATCTGCAAAGATTTCGGCAAGAGCGGGCCGGACTTCGCCAGGCCTGCTCGGCCCCGATACGCCTTGCTCCAACTGCGGATACGCCCGAAAGCCATGCCCCGCACCCACCCACACGCCTTTCACAGCAGGCAATGCCACAGC
>JBJTBK010000083.1:0-10281 GCA_046091245.1 Nevskiaceae bacterium
CCGCGCCTGCTCGTCGCTCGCCAACTGAGCCAGATCGACGAAGGCCCCACTACTCGTGATCATCCGCCCTTCGGAGGTGGTGACGACGATGGCATCGGGCAAGCGCATCGCGACTTCTGCGAGTGTGCCGGGCCCGAGCGCGAAACCGCCCGAGACAGCAACCTCGCCGAGCGGCTCGAGACGCAAAAGCGCATGCGAGGCGTTCTCGTGACGAAACAGAATTCCGTTGAGACGAAAGTCGCGCGTCGCACCCGCGGGCCTGACCCGCAGCGGTTCCGCGCGACCCGACGTGCGCAGACCCGTCAGCCAATCCCCGACCAACCGTCCCGTCTGAGCACTGAAAAACTCGTCGAACACGCGACCGATAAGACGTTTGGGGTCCTCGCCGAATAGTCGGGCTGCAGCCGGATTGACCTCGATCACTTTCTGCGTGGCTGCATCGACCGTGAGTACGGCATCGCCGACGGACTGCAACAGCAAGCGGTAGCGCGTCTCGGCGAGACGGAGCTTGGTGTAATCGCGCTCGAGTGCCTGCTCGGCTTCGATGAGCCTCTGCTGCAACGCCGCGACGGCGCGCAGGTCTCGTCCCTGAGCGAGACAGCGCCCCTCTTCATCGAGTGGCGAGAGCGCATAAACGATGGGGATGGTGCGCCCGTCGCGAAGCGGATGGTTGACCTGTCGCGCACGAACTTCGCCCGCGGCCCGATCGGCCAGCAACAAATCGACTTTGGGGCGACTGTCTTCGGTGACCGTATCGATCAAAGATTTTCCGACCCAATCACCGCCGAGTTCGTCGAGCAATTCGGGATTCGGGATGGCGAGGTCGCGGATCACGCCTCGACGATCGACGATGAGGGCGACATCCGTCGAAGCAACGATGAGACCGGCAACCGTCTCGGCATCGAGTCCGGTCAGGGCCTTCCTTGGCGCCTTGAAATTCTTCACATCTTGACCGTGTCAGTTCCTTCGACCCAGCAACTCCAGCAGTTGTTCTGCACGCTCCACCGCGTCTTTTCCGTCGATGGCCGTAGCGTCTGCACCCACTTTGGTCACCCGCTCCGGGTGCCCCGCAAAAGGCAATCCGCCCACCATGATCCGAACGTTTCGGTTGACCGAAGCACGCCGGACCTTGCGAATGAGCGCGGCCAGCGAGGGTAGTTGGGAAGCCGTGCTGATCGAGAGACCGACGACCGCGAACCACTCCCTGCCGACCAGCGAAAGTATATCCGGCTCGTTGGCACCGGGCGCATCCCATACGTCCCATCCCGCTCGTCGCAAGAACTCGCCGACGAGTTGAGCACCGAACACGTGCTGCTCTTTGGGCAACGCAACGAAGAGCGCTCGGCGTCCCACTTTCGTCGGCACCTGCGCGTCGCTGTTGGCCTCGCTCAATTGATGTGCAAGATCCTGCAGTCTTTTGAGACCCACCGTGACCTCGACGAAATCGCTTGTCTCGTCTTCCCAGCGGGTGCCGAAGTGTCGTGCGACCGGCGCAAGCAATTCGAGGTAAATGGTCTCGGTACTCATGCCGAGCGTTTGCAGCCCACGCAGGTACGCGAGCGCCTCGGCGGCGCTGCCGCGGAGCACGATGCGAGCGAGCTCGAATACTTCGGAGGTACCCGGTCGAAGCGGGCTGGAGAGATCGTCGCAGCGATTGCCCTCGACGATGGCGCGGTGGGCGAGGATGAGGCGCGGGATCACCTCGCCTTCGAGCGTTTTGAGCAAAGCCGAGTGCTCGCCCTCGGCTTCGCGATTAGACAGCGAATCAGTCATCGGCCTACCTCGCCTATCAAAAGCGACCCCTTGATCGCTCTCAAAAAGGCCCTGCGCGACGACTTCCGTGTACCCGTTGAGGGGGTGATGAGTCCAAGTCTCAACCCCGTTGTCATCGCAGGATGGCACATATATCCCCCGGCCGGCTACCTGTCAATTAATTTGGACGTAAATCTAGATTGACATCTGTGCCCCCCTTCACTAGATTTCAGGGTGATTCTTCTATTACTGGTACTCAGGCCCATGCCCCAACGCCCGCCGGCAGTTGTCGGCCGCCAGCTATACACCCCCGAGGAGCGGGACCGCCGGGATCGCTCGCCTTGGACCATGGTGCAGGGCGTCCTCGCCCCGCTGCAGCTGTTGGCGTTTCTGGTCAGCCTCTGGTTGGTGCTGAGTTTCCTGCGCACGGGCGACGGCGCTACGGCCGCCACCCTCTCCGTCATCGTCAAGACCGCGTTTCTCTACGCCATCATGGTCACGGGCGCGATTTGGGAAAAAGAAGTCTTCGGCGTGTGGCTCTTCGCTCGTCCCTTCTTCTGGGAAGACGTCGTGAGCATGGCGGTGATCGCGCTGCATACCGCTTACCTCTACTGCTTCCTGACGGGCGCACTCGAACTACGCGATCAAATGCTGCTCGCACTCGTCGCCTACGGGACCTACGTCATCAACGCCTCGCAGTTTTTTTACAAGCTGATGCTGGCGCGACGCGACTCGAGTCAAGATGAAAATCGCAGCTGGGTGACCTCCGTATGAAGTTGCACCCGCTGAAATACGACTCGCGTTTTCTGCCGTTCGCGGATGCGGCAAGCGACGATTTGCCGTTGCTGCGACTACTGCGCTTGTCGCTGTTTCAGGTGTCGGTCGGCATCGCCCTCGCCCTCATCAATGGCACGCTCAATCGAGTGATGATCGTCGAGCTCAACGTCCCCGCTTGGCTCGTCGCGACCATGATTGCGCTGCCGCTGTTGTTCGCGCCGATGCGAGCATTCATGGGCTTTCATTCGGATCAGTACCGCTCGGTTCTCGGCTGGCGACGCGTGCCCTACATCTGGTTCGGCACGCTGCTGCAGTACGGTGGCCTCGCGATCATGCCTTTCGCGCTGCTCGTGCTAAGCGGTCAAGGTCGAGGCCCTGCTGAGGCGGGACAAGTAGGCGCTGCCGTCGCCTTCCTGCTCGTCGGTGCGGGTCTGCACTCGACGCAAACGGCAGGGCTCGCACTCGCGACCGATCTCGCGCCCGAGCACACCCGCCCGCGCGTTGTCGCGCTCATGTACGTGATGCTGCTGCTTGGCATGGCCGGCTCATCGCTCGTCTTCGGCTGGCTGCTGAGCGGCACGTTCTCACCGCTCCGCTTGATTCAGACCATCCAGGGTGCGGCCGTCGTGACCCTGCTGCTCAATATCTTTGCACTCTGGAAACAGGAGCCTCGCAATCTCAAGCGCCTGCAAGAGCCCAAAGAAAACACCGCTTTCGCCACCGCCTGGCGTACGTTTGCCTCACCGACTCGCACGCGTCGACTGTTGGCGACGGTCGGTTTCGGTACAGCCGCTTTCAGCATGCAGGATGTGCTGCTCGAGCCCTACGGCGGTCAAATATTGAACATGGAAGTGGGCGCCACGAGCCAGCTCACGGCGCTCTCTGCCGTGGGTGCGTTGATCGCCTTCGGGCTCGCTGCGCGAGCACTCAAGCGTGGCGCCGACCCGCTACGCGTCGCCGCAATGGGCGCCCTCATCGGCGTTGCGGCCTTCTGTGCCGTGGTATTTGCAGAACCGCTCGGCTCTGCACTGCTGTTCCGCATCGGCGCGCTGTTGATCGGATTCGGCGGCGGATTTTTCTCGGTGGGCACCTTGCTCGCCGCGATGGCCTTACACAAATCGGACAACGGCCTTGCACTCGGCGCCTGGGGCGCCGTTCAAGCCACGGCGGCAGGTCTGTCGATCGCGCTCGGGGGCGCGGTCTGCAATGTCGTCGGCGATCTCGCGATGCGCGGCCAGATGGGCCCCGCACTCGCGTCGAAGGCCACCGGTTACCTCTTCGTTTATCACTTTGAAATCGCGCTGTTGTTCGCGGCGCTCATCGCGGCCGGTCCGCTCACGCGGAAAAGCGCCAGCGATGCGCGCTCGGGCCACGACGGCCGATTGGGTTTGGCGGAACTGCCGGGCTGAAGCTCGGCAAGCATTTCTTTGAGGTTTGGTTTTTCAGGGAGGACGTCATCATGGAGTCGAATGCATTTCTCGAGTACCTCGACACGGCGCAGATCGCGCTCTACGGCTTTTGGGCTTTCTTTGCAGGTCTGTTCTGGTACCTGCATCGCGAAGACAAGCGCGAAGGCTACCCGCTCGATACCCATCGGGTCGATCGTCAGGGCAACCCCGTGACCGTAGAAGGTCTGCCGGGCGTACCCTGCCCCAAGACGTTCAAACTCGCCGACGGCAGCACCATCGTCGCACCCGATCCGGCTCGCGCCGATCGCAGACCGATTGCGGCACGTCAGGTTGGCTCGGATGATCGCTACGGCGCCGATGTCGGTGCACCGCTCGAACCCACCGGGAATCCGATGCTCGATGCGGTCGGCCCCTCGGCCTACGCCGCGCGCGCCAATCAGCCGGAACGTATGGTCGATGGCTCGCCGATGATCGTGCCGATGAGCTCGGTCTCCGGTTGGGGCGTCGAGGCACGCGATCCGGATCCGCGCGGCATGACGGTGTGCGGACTCGATGGCGCTGCAGCAGGCAAGGTCGTCGAACTTTGGGTCGATAAGGCCGAGCCCCAGATCCGCTATCTGCAGGTGGAGATCTCAGGCGGTCGTCACGTCATGTTGCCCTCGGGCTTCGTGCGCTACGACGCGAGCCACCGCAAGGTCAAGGTTGCCTCGATCACCGCCGCGCAATTCGCCGGCGTCCCGGGTATAGCGAGCAACCAGCAGATCACCAAGCTGGAAGAAGATCGGATCTGCGCGTACTACGCAGGCGGTCATCTCTTTGCCACCCCTTCACGCAGTGAATCTTTGATCTAAACACCATGACCATACGCGCGACATTCAGCGAACATGATGACGAGCCGGTGCGGGGCTTACCCTCCGCACTGCCCTCCGGCGAGTACGTGCTCTGGCAGGGAGCGCCCTCTTGGCGCTCCCTCGCCTTGCACGCTTATCGCGTCAAACTGTTGTCGGTGTATTTCGCACTGATCGTCATCGCCCGCGGCGTCTACCTGCTGAGCACGGGCAGCTCTCTTCTCGAGTCGCTTCAGGGCTGTGTCGGACCGGCGGTGTTGTCGATGGTGTGCCTCGCGATCGTCACCGGCATCGCGAGACTCGCGGCCCGTGCGACGGTCTACACCATCACCTCGCGACGTCTGGTCATTCGTCAGGGCATTGCGCTCTCGAGCACGATCAACCTGCCCTTCAAGGCGATCGAGTCTGCGCAGATCATGATGCGCAGCGACGGCTCGGGCGACATCGCCCTCACCGTCGAACGCGAACAGCGCGTGTCTTATCTTTGGCTCTGGCCGCACGTACGCCCTGGCTACATCACTCGTCCGCAACCCTGTCTGCGTAGCCTCCCCAACGCAGAGCGTGCAGGCGAGATTCTTGGTCAGGCGTACACCCAGCACACTCCGGGCACGACGCTCGAGTCCCATGATCACGGCTCGCAGGAAGCGTCGGCCACAGGCACAGTCCTCGGCGCTTCCGCGTGACGGCCGAGCACACGCACGATCTACCCAAGCCGCTGCTGGTCTCCGCCGGCCTGCTGATTCTGCTTGCGATTTCGCTCGTCATCGTCGGCGATGACCTGCCGCAAACGGCAACCTTGTCGACCGACATCGTCGTTTCGAGTCACGACATCCGCCTGCACACCCTAGAGGACGGCGCGATCCTCCCCGTGCTGACCGATGGCACCCGACTGACGGCGATCAAGGCGGAGAAAGCGGGTTTCGTAAGTGGCGTGATGCGCGGACTCTCGCGCGGCCGAAAACTCGCAGGGAGTGATCCCGATGCGCCTTATCGTTTATCGCGACTGCGCGACGGCCGATTGCTGCTGACTGACACGGCAACGGGCACCACCATCAATCTCGACGTCTTCGGCACCGACAACGCCAAAACTTTCGCCGCACTCTGGGAACAAGGCGAAGCGCATACGGGCGGCGCCCCGCGTTGAACGCGGGACAGCCATGAGACCATGACTTGGTCGCAACATCTGATTCCGGCAGTGCTCACCATCGTGCTTTGGTGGGGCTCGACAGGACTTATCGCGAGACTCGTCGGTCGCGCACCCAGCACTTATCGCAACCTGCTTCGTCTGTCGTCCTTGATTGGCCTCGCAGGCCTTGCCACGCTTTTTGTGCTGCGCGATGTCACGACGCAAAGCTCTGCGCTGCTCTCGCTCGTCGCCGCCCTCTCCGTGTGGGGTTGGATCGAGGTGACTTTCTTGACCGGGAAAGTCACCGGGCCTGCCGTCGCACGACCGGTAACCGACGCGGCACTTCTGACTCGCGCGGGAGCGGCATTCACCGCCATTCTTTGGCACGAGCTGCTCATCGCCGTAACCGTGATGGCCGTGGCGGCCATGCTGATCGGTCGCGCCAACGATCTCGCCCTACTTGTGATGTTGCTGCTTTGGTTGATGCGCAGCAGCGCAAAACTCAATCTTTTTCTCGGCGTGCGCAATCTCGGCGAAGCTTTTTTGCCGTCGCACCTTCACCATCTGCTCGACTTCATGCGGCAGCGCCGAATGAACCCCTTGCTACCGCTGTCGATTTTGCTAGGCCTCACCATCGCCGGCTGGTTCGGCATGAATGCGCTCACCGCCGAGACGGTGTACGTTGCTGCGGCCTCAAGCATCCTCGCCATCCTCGCCCTGCTGGCTGCGTTCGAGCATCTGCTGATGGTGCTGCCGTTGCCGGCCGAGGCCTTGTGGCGTTGGAGTCTTTCCAACCGTCGAACGTCAACCTGATGATGCCAGGAGCGCAGGAATGAGATCACCCGCCGCCCAGTCGCTGCTGAGCACCATCGATGATCCTTCGATGCTGCGCGCGCTTCCACGTGAAAGCCTGCCGCAGGTCGCCGATGAACTACGTAACTTTTTGATCGGGACGATTTCTTCGAGCGGCGGTCATCTCGCCTCGGGTCTCGGCACGGTCGAACTTTCGGTGGCCCTGCACTACTGCCTCGATACCCCGCGTGATGCGCTCGTCTGGGATGTCGGCCACCAGTGCTACCCGCACAAGGTGCTCACCGGTCGCCGCGAGCAGCTGCGGACCATTCGCAAGCGTCCCGGAATCTCCGGATTTTTACGACGCGACGAAAGTCACCACGATGTTTTTGGAGCCGGCCACTCGAGCACCTCCATCAGCGCGGCTCTCGGCATGGCGAGCGCTGCGGCGCTGCAAGGCAGTCCCGCGCGCTCGGTCGCCGTCATCGGCGACGGTGCGTTGACTGCGGGTCTCGCATTCGAAGCCCTCGATCACGCGGGCGGCATCGGAGCGAACTTGCTCGTCGTCCTCAACGACAACGGAATGTCGATCTCCGAGAACGTCGGTGCACTGTCGCAGCGACTGACGACTCAAGGTCGCGGTCCGATCGCCGATGCCGAGGCATTCTTCCGTACGCTCGGCTTCGCGTATCACGGACCCATCGACGGTCATGACGTTGACGCGCTCGTCGACTGCTTCATGCGCCTGCGTGATGTGCCCGGCCCGCGTCTGCTGCATGTGGTGACGACCAAAGGTAAAGGCTATTCGCGCGCCGAGGCCGACCCGATCAAATATCACGGTGTCACGCCGTTCGATCCGGCACGCGGCATCGTCGCGGGTGCGCCGGCTGCACCGACCTACACGCAGGTGTTCGGTGAGGGCCTCTGCGAACTCGCCGAGATCGACCCACGCGTCGCCGCCGTGACTCCCGCCATGCGTGAGGGCTCAGGCCTCGTCGGTTTCGCGAAGCGATTCCCGGAACGTTATTTTGATGTCGGCATTGCCGAACAGCATGCCGTCACCTTCGCCGCAGGGCTCGCCACACGCGGACTGCGTCCGGTGGTCGCGATCTACTCAACGTTCCTGCAGCGGGCTTACGATCAGCTCGTTCACGACGTCTGTCTGCAGCGTCTGCCCGTGACCTTCGCCATCGATCGAGCGGGACTCGTGGGACCCGACGGTGCCACGCACAACGGCAGTCTCGACCACAGTTTCCTGCGCTGCGTGCCAAACCTCACGGTGATGGCACCCTCGAATGCCACTGAGTTGCGCGCCATGCTGCGGACCGCCATCGAACTCGGCGAACCCTGTGCCGTGCGTTATCCGCGTACCGCCGCGGTCGGTTCGCTGGCCGCAGGCGAGCCTCTGCCACGCGCGTTGCCCGTAGGCCGCGGAGAGTGGGTCCGTCGCGGCTCCGGAATCGCCCTGCTCGCCTTTGGTACGTTGCTCGATACGGCGCACGACGTCGCCGACATCATCGATGCGAGTGTCGCGAACATGCGCTTCGTCAAACCGCTTGACGAATCTTTGGTGCTCGAGATCGCTGCACAGCACGACATTCTCGTCACACTCGAAGAAAGCGCTGTCGTCGGCGGTGCGGGGTCCGCCGTCGCCGAGCTACTGAGCCGACACGGCCTCGACACACCGATACTGCGACTCGGCCTGCCCGATCGACCCATCGAACACGGCACGCGCGATCAGTGCCTGCAGGAAGCCGGTCTCGATGTGCCCGGTATCTTTGATGCCATCGCGAGGCACTGCGCACTCATCGAAGCGCAAGGCGCTCGCAGCCGAAAGCCGCTGCGTATGCGCGACAACGCCATGTTCAACGGTGTATTGCGACTGCTGACGCGCAGTCAAATCGACTAGTAACTTAGGCGATCTGCCGGAGTGCTTCCGGCAATCTGAACCGCACGGTCTCCGCGAGACCCGGCAGTTCGCGAACGGAGCCGGCCCCAAACTCCTTCAATCGATCGCAGACCTTGCGCACGAGGTACTCGGGCGTCGAGGCACCCGCAGTGACGCCTACCGTTCTGACCCCTTCGAGCCAGACGCGCTGCAGATCGGTCTCGTCCTCGACCAACCACGCCGGCACACCGTGATCGGCCGCCACTTCCTGGAGGCGATTGGAGTTCGAGCTGTTGTGCGCGCCGACGACGATGACCAAATCGACTCGTCTGGCGAGTTGCTGTACGGCACGTTGCCGATTGAGGGTGGCATAGCAAATATCATCGAGTCCCGGACCCACGATGTCCGGATAACGGTCTTCGAGGGCGCGGATCAAATCGCGGGTGTCGTCGATCGAGAGGGTCGTTTGCGTGACGTAGGCCACGGGCTCGTTCGCACGCATGGGCAAGGCAGCGATTTCTTCGAGTTTGCCAACCACATGCACAGGTCCCGTGACTGAGCCTCGCGTGCCTTCGACTTCCTCGTGACCGGCATGCCCCACGATGACGATGGTGAACCCCCGCTGCGAATAGCGCTGCGCCTGCAAATGAACTTTGGTGACGAGCGGACAAGTGGCATCGATGACCTGCAGTCCGCGCTCCCGGGCCTCGTTGACGACGGCGGTAGAAACCCCGTGGGCGCTGAATACCGTCACCGCCCCTTCGGGAATGTCCGTAATGTGCTCGACGAACACCGCACCGCGCGAGGCCAGATCGCCGACCACGTGGCCGTTATGCACGATCTCGTGGTAGACGTAGACCGGCGCGCCGTACATCTCGAGCGCGCGCTCGGCGATTTCGATCGCTCGCGCAACGCCCGCGCAAAAGCCGCGGGGTTGCGCAAGCAAGACGTCCATCATCGATTACCGATCAAAGACCGCAGCGACCGTATTCGGTCCGCTGCGTTGCGCCATCTTTGAGCTGTCCTTCGGCGTCGCTTCAGCCGCAGGTGCCGCCACCGGCGTTGCGGCCGGTGCAGCCACCGCGTCTGCAGGCGGAGCATTCGGGTCGACCGGCGGCGCCTTCACGCCCTGCAGTTCCGGATACGACTTCGCCATACTCTGACCGAAGTACGGCTTGAACGCGCCCTGGTGACAGGTCTGGCAGTTCACCTTCGCCACGTCGCCAAGCGGCCCTTTGCGGGTCGCCGGGAAGGTGTCGGTGAGCGGAACGAGATACTGATTATTCAGACCTCTCGCCATGCGTATGCCGTACCACGCGACCGTGCGTTGCGGCGTGCTTTGTGCCCAGTCCGCCCAAGCGCGAGTGTTATGACAGTACGTGCAATTCACGCCCAAAGAATTGGACATGTGCACCATCAGCGAGTACGTCCACTCTGCTTGCTTGATCGAACGACGATTGCCAGTCGGCAGCGCCGTCGGACCCTCGACACGAATGTTGAGGTCACCCAACAAGAACGGTGAATACGGATCGTACGGCAGACTCGAGTGACCAATGGTCGTGATGCCAAGGCCCGTCACGGCAGAGTTTTGACCCGCACGCGTACCGACGAACGCATTCTCACGACCCGCACCCGGATCGGCGTACCACACGTATTGCGGCACCGGCCCGCCTCGATGGCAGGTATGAC
>JBJTBK010000084.1:0-2439 GCA_046091245.1 Nevskiaceae bacterium
GGCACCGGCCTCCACGCGTTGGTCTTCGGGGACCGCTTCAGCCACCAACGCGCAACCGGCGGCCCACTCACCGCCGATCCCGAGACTCGCGATGATGCGACACAGAATGAGTTGCTCGATGCTGGTGACGAAGGCGCAGGCTGCCGTTCCGACGGCATAGAACACCATCGTGATCATCAGCACACGCCGCCGACCATAGCGGTCCGAGATCGGTCCGAACAGCACGCCACCCACAGCCCAGCCGACTAGAAAGATCGCGGTAATGAGACCCGTCCAATAGAGCGTGGCGGCGCGCGCTTCATCTGACCCGAGCGGCAAATTGAGCAGGGTGGGGATGGCGTTCGGGGCGACGTAATTGAAAAGTAAGCCATCGAAGATATCGAAGCCCCAACCGAGCCATGCCGCGAACAGCACGGTCCATTGATAGCGAGACAGTCTGATCATCGATACCCCCGAATGAGTAACCGGCGTCAGGGACGCCCTAGCGCCTGGGTAATGGCGGCACGCAGGTCGAGTGTCGCACGCCGGGCGGCAGTCGCGAAGTCTTCTCCGGAGCCCGCATAGAGAATGCCGCGCGAGGAGTTGATCACGAGTCCCGCGCCGTGTTTGGCGCGGCCGTTACGCACCGCCTCATCGACGTCACCGCCTTGGGCACCGACCCCGGGAACGAGAAAGGTCATCTCCCCGGTTCGCGCCCGAATATCGGCGAGTTCACCGGGGTAGGTGGCGCCGACGACCAACAGGCAATTGCCTCGCGAGTTCCACTCTCCCGCCACCTGCTCGGCGACGATTTGATAGAGCTTACGATTCCCCACTTGCAGATTCTGGAACTCTCCCGAGCCCGCGTTCGAGGTGCGGCAGAGGATGACGATGCCTTTGTCGGCGTTTTGCAGGAACGGCTCGGCTGAATCACGCCCAAGATACGGGTTGATGGTGACCGCATCGGCCCTGTACCGCTCGAAAGCTTCGCGCGCGTACTTCTCGGCGGTGCTGCCAATATCACCGCGTTTGGCATCGAGGATGATCGGTACGCCTGGTGCCCGGGCGCGGATGTAGCGCAGGGTGTCCTGCAGCTGATCTTCCGCACCGACCGCCGCGTAGTGCGCAATCTGCGGCTTGTACGCGCAGACGAGATCGGCGGTGGCATCGATGATGGCGCGATTGAAGGCCAGGATGGCATCGGGTCGTTCGCGCAGGTGGGCGGGGAAGCGCTCGATTTCCGGATCCAGGCCGACACAGACGAGCGATTCGGCGGCAGCGCTGGCAGCGGCCAGCTGGTTATGGAAGGCGTTCATGCGCGCGGCAGTGTACCGCAGCGCTTTGTGAGCAGCTCACGCCGGATCGAGGTTTGCGTACTGCAGCATCAACCACTTGCTGCCGGCCGCTTCAAAGTTGACCTGTACCCGGGCATGAGGGCCCTGACCCTCGATGTTGAGGATAACGCCGGCACCGAACTTGGCATGACGGACCCGGGCGCCGAGCTTCATGCCAGGCGCCACCGGCTCGGCACGAAGTGCGGTCGGGCCACTGCGCCCGGGACGCGCCGTAGCTTCGTCACCACCGAATCGATCTCGCGAGTAGGAATCGCGCGCGTACGGATTCACTCCTCGCGAGGCATGCACACGAGGGCGAACTTCCTCGAGCAACTCTTCGGGGATTTCTTTGATAAATCGCGACGGCATGCCGTAGCTGTCGATGCCGTGCAGGCGTCGTTGCTCGGCGTAGGTCAGATACAACTGCTGCATCGCACGCGTGGTACCCACGTAAGCAAGACGGCGCTCTTCTTCGAGACTATCGAGATCGTTGAGCGAGCGTTGGTGCGGAAACAGTCCATCTTCGAGACCCGCGAGAAATACCATCGGGAACTCGAGACCCTTTGCGGTGTGCAGCGTCATCATCTGCACGCAATCTTCCCAAGCCTCGCCTTGGCCCTCGCCAGATTCGAGCACCGCGTGGGCGAGAAACGACTCGAGCGGCGGCAGTGACTCGCCGTCGACACCTTCGGGTTCGAACCCGCGGGCTGCAGAGACCAATTCGAGCAGGTTTTCGGCGCGTGCTTCGCCGCGCTCGGCTTTTTCTTTCCGATAATGCTCGAGCAAACCGCTCGCATTGATGACTTGGTCGACGATTTCGTGCAGAGCGAGCGTTCGGGTATCGCCGGCCAATCTCTCGATGAGTTGTAGGAATCCGTGTACCGCTGCGGCGGCTTTGGCACCCAGCGACCCGGTCGCGATGCAGCGAGTCGCCGCCGTCCACAACGAAGATTGATCCGCGCGCGCTTGCTCACGAATGACGTCGAGACTCTTGGCGCCGATGCCGCGCGTGGGCAGGTTGATGACACGCTCGAAGGATGTATCGTCCTGGCGACTCGAGACCAAGCGCAGGTAGGCGAGCGCATCTTTGATTTCGGCACGCTCGAAGAATCGCAGTCCGCCATAC
>JBJTBK010000085.1:0-2576 GCA_046091245.1 Nevskiaceae bacterium
TCGAGCGCCGCCCGACCGACGAAATCGCGCGGCGTCTTCAGGTCGACGGTCCAAGCGAGCCCGGCGTCAAGTGGCGAAATGGCCTCGTCCATGTCGTTGCCGTAGAGGTTCATGCCGGCTTCGAGTCGCAGCGTGTCGCGCGCGCCGAGACCGCAGGAAGCCACCCCCGCGGCATTGAGCGCCTGCCAGACGCTGGCAGCCTCCTCGGCAGGGAGCATGACTTCGAAGCCATCCTCACCGGTGTAACCCGTGCGCGCGACAAACCCCAGGCCACACTCGCGCGCCTCGTAGGCACCGAGCGATAGCGCGGGCTCGCGATCCTCGGGGTCGAGTAGCGAGGCCACTTGGCTGCGAACCTGCGGTCCTTGCACCGCGAGGATGGCGAGATCAGTGCGCTCGGTGAAGGACAGCGGTTCCTGCCACTCGCTCGCGCAGCGGCGCATCCAAGCGATGTCTTTATCGCGCGTGCCCGCGTTGACCACCACGCGCCACCACTGCTCGCCCTGGTAGTAGACGATCAGATCGTCGATCACCCCGCCCGACTCGTTGAGCATGCAACTGTAGAGGGCCTTGCCACTCTTCCACAGCTTGCCGACGTCATTCGCCAGCAGCCGAGACAGAAACCGTCGGACGCCAGGACCACGCAGATCGATGACGCACATGTGCGAGACATCGAACACGCCCGCTTGGCGGCGCACCGTGTGGTGCTCCTCGATCTGCGAACCGTAATTGACTGGCATATCCCAGCCACCGAAATCGACCATGCGCGCGCCAAGCGCGACATGCAGGTCGTGGAGAACTGTCTTGCGTCCCATCTGCCCTGCGCCTCCCAAAGGAATGCACCGGACCTTCCGCAAGGCCAATAAAAAAAGGCGGCAGGAGCACGATGCCCCTGCCGCCCCTCTGTGCTTGGACCGGGGAGATCGGGCCCGCTGATGCGAACCGCTCCCCTTCGGTGGATCCCGCTACGGCATGCCGCGCGGCATCGCTCTCCAGAGTTCGCCTGCGACCCCCCGTTTATTTGCCTGAGCGTTTCCGGGCGGAAACTTGCGCCTTCGGCGTCTGACGGCACCACTGGGTGGGCCGGCAGAACTCTTCGGCAAGGTCGGAATCCACGAACGGGGTAGATGATACCAGTCGTCACAGCACCTTGGTTAGACTGTCGAGCCATGAACATTGCAGCCTTCCGCAAAACTCGGCCCGCGCACGGCGCGGCTCAGCCCATTCGCTGGCGCGCCACGGCGCTCGCCCTGCTCGGTGCGCTGCTCGCACTCGGTGCTCCCAGCCATGCCACCGCTGCAGGTGCTGGTGCGGCCGAGCGGCTGCACGCGCTATTCAAAGACAGCTGGCAAAAAGAACTCGCGGCCGACCCGCTCGCTGCGAACTACCTGGGCGATAACCGCTACAACGATCGCTGGCCTGATCTGTCGGCTGCGGGGATTGCGAGCCGACAGCAACACGATCGCGACACGCTGGCGGCGCTGCGCGCCATTCCGCGCGCTGAGCTGACGAGTGCCGACCAACTCAACTACGACTTGTTCGCCCGCGAGTATGAGCAGCGTATCGCTACGGCCCCGTTCAAACCCTGGCTCTACCAGATCAACCATCAGGGTGGCATCCAAACCCTCTCCGAAGTCACCGAGCTGCTGAATTTTTCGACCGTCAAGGATTACGAGGACTGGATCGCACGGCTCGACAAGGTGGGCACGTTGGTCGATCAGCACATCGCACTGCTCGATCAGGCGGTGCGCGAAAAACGCACTCAACCGCGCGCCATCATGCAGCGCGTACCCCCGCAGCTCGCGCTGCAGACTGTCGCCACTGCCGAGCAGAGTCCGTTCTATGCGCCGTTCAAGCGCTTCCCGGAGAGTATCAGCGCGGCCGATCGAGCGCGCCTTGCGGCCGCGGGCCGTGCCGCCATCGAGCGCAGCGTGCTGCCCGCCTATGCGCGATTGAGCAAGGCGTTCAACGAGCGCTACCTGCCGGCGACGCGCGAGACGGTGGGCATCAACGACACGCCCGATGGCGCAGCCGTCTATCGCGAGCGGATCGCATTCCACACCACGAGCAGCGCGCTGACGGCCGATCAGATCCACGCCATTGGCCTCGCAGAGGTAGCGCGCATTCGCGGCGAGATGCTCAAGATCAAGGATCAGGTCGGTTTCAAGGGCAGCCTGCAGGAATTCTTCGTCTTCCTGCGTACCGATCCGCAGTTTTATTACAAATCGGGGCAGGAGCTGTTCGAGGGCTACCTCGCTGTCTCCAAACGCATCGACCCCAACCTGGTGCGCCTCTTCGGTACGCTGCCGCGCACGCCCTATGGCGTACGGCCGATCCCGGCCACCAGCGCACCGAACACAACCACGGCGTATTACCAGGGTCCGGCGGCTGACGGCTCACGACCCGGCTATTACTACGTGAACCTCTATCGTCCTGAGGTGCGCCCCAAGTACGAGATGGAAGTGCTCTCGGTGCACGAGGCCGTACCCGGCCATCACTTGCAGATTGCGCTCGCCATGGAGCAGGCCGGCATGCCGGACTTTCGCCGCAATGCGGGCTACACCGCCTACATCGAA
>JBJTBK010000086.1:0-5126 GCA_046091245.1 Nevskiaceae bacterium
AGCGGGTGCGCGTTATCGCCGAGCCCGGTCGGTACATCGCCGGCCCAAGTGCCATCGGCGTGGCGAGCGTGATGGGTCGCGCGCGACGCGAAGGTCGGTGGTGGTATTACCTCGATGATGGTCTGTATGGCTCGTACAGCGGGCAGCTGTTCGATCATGCGCGCTACCCGCTCGAGTCCCTCAAGCGCGGCAAGGGTCGCGAACCGGCGGTGCTCGCTGGACCGACCTGCGACAGCATCGATGTGATCACCGAAAACATCCTGCTGCCCGAGCTCGATACGGGCGATCTCATCGTGGGCCGAGCCATGGGCGCGTACACCTGGGCGAGTGCCTCGGAGTTCAACTTTTTCCCTCGGGCTACGGTGGTGTCGGTGAACCGATCGCCGGGGGATCGGGGCAGCGTGCTCTCGATTTCGTAGGGCCGCCCGGGCGTCTAAGCCGGCGGGGGGTTGCCTCGGCGCGTCGGGTTTGGGAGCATGCGGCCCGCCATGACCGAGCCCACCTCCCTCGATCGTCGTCGTTTTCTGCTCGCGGCCTGTGCCGCAGGCGGCGCTGCGCCACTCGGCGCGGCTCCGCGCGCTCAAGCGGCGATGCCGTTGCCCGGGGTGCCGCGCTGGATCGAACTCGTCAACACGCACACTGCTGAGACCCTGCAACTCGCCTATCGCGATGCCTCCGGCTTCATTGCCCCGGCTGTCGATAAGTTGCGCTGGTTATTGCGTGATCACCGCGTCAACGAGGCGGGTCGCATGGATGTACAGCTCTTTGATCAACTCACAGCGCTCGCAGCCGCCGCAGGCGTTGAGCCTCGTTACGAGGTGATTTCGGGTTACCGCTCGCCCCGTACGAACGCGGCGTTACGCGCTGCAGGTCGGGGTGTGGCCACACGCAGTTTGCATATGGAAGGTCGCGCCATCGACGTGCGGCTGCACGGGGTGTCGTGTGCCACGTTGCGCGATCTCGCGCTGAGCGCTGCCGCCGGGGGCGTGGGCTACTACCGGGCCTCGAACTTCGTGCACCTCGACACCGGCCGCGTTCGCGCCTGGTCGGGCTGATTCCGCGCACACAGTGCGCCTGCTGAGCGGAGATTTCGTCGCCGGCGCCGCCGCTGCGCAAGGCGAGGCCATCATCATCGACGTCTTTCGGGCTTGTTCTTTGGTCGCGCATGCGCTGGCCGCGGGTGCGGAGCGGGTGATTCCCGTGGCCTCGATCGACGAGGCGCGCGAGCTGAAGGCGCAGCATCCGGATTGGTGGTTGGTGGGCGAGCGACACGCCCGTCCCCTGCCGGGTTTTGATTGCGGCAATTCGCCGACGCAGGTGCTGCGCCTGCCGCTTGCGGGACGTACGCTGATCCACACTACTCATGCCGGAACGCAGGGGCTCAGGGCCGCGGCCGCGGCGGGTGCTGTCGTGTATACCGGGGCGCTCGTCAACGCCGCGGCTACGGTGGCTGCGGTGCGCGCGCTCTCACCCTCCGAAGTGCACGTCGTTGCCATGGGGCATGAGGCCCGCGAGACTTGCACCGAAGATGACCTCTGTCGCGAGTTGCTGCTCGCGCGTCTGGCCGGTCGATCCATCGACACGGGCGATTTCGTCGCTCGACTGCGGGCGGCGCCGGCTGCGGAAAAATTCTTTGACCCGGCGGCGGAGTGGGCGCCGGAAGGTGATTTCGCGCTGTGCACCGGTATCGATACGCTGCCCCACGCGGTGCGTCTTGGGCACGATGCCGAGGGCCTTCCCGAACTGCGCCTTGAGCGCGGGGTGCTGTCGTCATGAACGTGATTTTCGACATCGGCTGGGTGCTCGTGCACCTTGCACCTGAGCCGCTGTTGGCGCTATTGCGCCGTCACGGCGCTCATGTCAGTCGTCTGGAAGAGGTCACCGGACGCATCGAACTGCACGAACACGAAAGCGGTCGGCTCGATGGTGCGGGTCTCGTCGCCAACATCGCCCAGTTGGCGCCGCGCGCGCCTGCGCATGCAGACATTGCCGCGGCGTGGATCGACATGTTTGATCCCCAGCCTGCGATGTTCGCGCTCGCCGAGCGGTTACGCGCAAGACATCGGGTATTTTTGCTCTCCAATGTCGGCGATCTGCATTGGGCGGAGCTGCAGCGGCGCTTTCGCCTGCACGAACTCGGCGAGGATGTCATCGCCTCCTACGAAGCAGGCGTGATGAAGCCACACGAGGGGATCTATATCCAAGCCGAGCAACGGTTCGCACTCGATCCGTCGCAGACGGTGTTCATTGACGATCGACTCGAGAACATCGAGGCCGTGCATCGACGAGGCTGGCACGGCATTGTCCATCGGCACCACGACAGCACCGTCGAGGCGCTGCGCGCGCTCGGGGTACAGATCGACTGACGTGGCCTGGCGCGCTGCCGCTAGCGCCCCACAAACAGGAAGGCGACCGCCGCCATGATGCAGCCAAAGGCCGCAATGTGCCGCCAGTGCAGCGCTTCGCCCAGTACCGTGACCATGAAGATGAGAAACACCGTCAGCGCGATGGCTTCCTGCGCCACTTTCAATTGGCCCGCTGACCATCCGGCTGCATAGCCCATGCGATTGGCGGGTACCGCGAAACAGTACTCGACGAAAGCGATGCCCCAACTGATGAGGATCACGCCGAACAGCGGCTTGTTCATGCCGCCCTTCAGGTGCCAGTACCAGGCAATCGTCATGAAGATGTTCGACAGCGAGAGCAGTAGGAGCGTTTGCATGGAGATTTTTCTGTTCCTGGGCGGCAATTCGGCAAGTCTCTAGCCGATTATCGGATGGACATGTCGTCAACGACGACATAGCCTGTGCGTCATGTCGCTAAAAAGCAGAAATTAGAACATGACGTGGCAGCCCGGTAGACCCCATAACGAGTTACCGCCTCTCCCGCCGACGGTGGACCTCGAGACCCGTGCTGTCTTGAAGGCTTGTGTTTCGGCTCGTTCGGCCTTGGCTGCGTTAAATCAGGCCGTGTCCCTGATGCCCAATCCGACGATGCTCGTCAACACCCTGCCAATGCTGGAGGCGAGGGACAGTTCGGAAATAGAAAATATCGTGACCACTGCGGATAGCCTGTTTCAGCACGCTGACGGTGGAGGTGGCGCGGATTCAGCAACGAAAGAAGCGTTGCGTTATCGAACGGCCTTGTACTGGGGATTCGACTCGCTGGGTTCGCGACCGTTGAGCACTGCGACAGCCGTTGCGGTATGTCAAAAAATCAAGGACGTCAGGCTGGATGTTCGTCGTTCACCAGGCACGCAACTCGTTCATGAGCACACGGGCGATGTGGTTTACACGCTCCCTGAAGGCGAGGCACTGCTGCGCGATCTTTTGGCTAACTGGGAGCGATTCCTCCACGATGAGAGCGACTTGGATCCCCTCGTGCGGATGGCGGTGGGGCACTACCAATTTGAAGCCATTCACCCCTTCGTCGACGGCAACGGCCGCACCGGCCGGGTGTTGAATCTATTGTTTTTGATCCATGCGGGTCTGCTCAAGTTACCGGTGCTGTACCTGAGTCGCGCGATACTTCGTGACAAGGCGGACTACTACCGACTGCTACTTGAGGTCACACGCTCAGAGGCTTGGGAGCCCTGGATCCTCTTCATGATTCGAAGTGTCGAGGAGACCTCTCGCTGGACAACCGACAAGGTTCTCTCGGTACGGGCCTTGGCGGATCACACAGCTCTGCACGTTCGCCAAAGACTTCCCAAGCTGTACAGTCGGGAGCTTATCGACGTCATATTTGAGCAGCCGTACTGCCGTATCGGGAACCTCGTGGATCGCGGCATCGCAAAGCGTCAAGCAGCCTCGCGGTATCTTCATTCCTTGGTGGATCTCGGGATCCTGGAGGGCAAGCCCGTGGGCAAAGAAAAGCTATTTGTTCATCCGCGGCTGCTCAAGTTGCTGAGTGACGATGGGCATCAATTCAAGTTGTACGAGTAGTCTGGCGCCTCCGATGACTACCGCCATCCATCGCCGGGTCGAGCAACTGCGGGTCGGCAATGACCCGACGCTGATTGCGCGTCTGTCTTCGGGCTGGGCGGTTTTTGGAGAGCGGCAGTTCTTGCGCGGCTATGCGTTGCTGCTGCCCGACCCGGTGGGTGCCGATCTCAATGCCGTCGCGGGTGAGGTTCGTGCCGCGTTTCTCGCCGACATGGTGCGTCTCGGCGATGCGCTGCTCGCCGAGACGGGTGCGCTGCGCATCAACTACGCGATGTTCGGCAATCAAGAACCCGCGCTGCACGTGCACCTCGTGCCGCGCTACCGCGACGAGGCGCCGAATCTCGCCACCGCTCACCCTTGGGCTTACGACTGGTCGGCGGCGCCACTGTGGTGCGATGCGGATCTTGAGGAACTGCGCACGCGCCTGAGGGCCCGGCTGCTTGATCGGTCGTAATCGAGGTCAGTCGGGTTTGACGTAATGCAGCGGCAACGCCGTAGTGGACTTGATGGTCTCGAGCGAGAAGCTCGCACTGACATCGAGCATCTCTAGCGCGGCGATCAATCGCTTGTAGACGGCGTCGTAGCCCTCGATGTCCGGCACCGCCACGCGCAGCAGGTAGTCGACATCACCGCTCATGCGGTGCAGCTCGGTGACCTCGGGTAGATCGCGCACCACCTTGGCAAAGCGCTCGAACCAGCCCGCACTGTGACTCGGTGCTTTGATGGTAACGAACACGGTGGTGCCCACATTCAGCGCGCGGGCATCGAGCAGCGCCACCGTGCGCCGGATCACGCCCGTTTCGCGCAGACGCTGTATGCGCCGCCAGCAGGGCGCTTTGGAGAGGCCCACCCGCTCGGCGACCTCGGCGGCCGTCAGGCTGGCGTCCTTCTGCAGGATGTCCAGGATTTAGCGATCAAGCTTGTCCACTAAACAAAGATGACTGCATCAGCCGATTTAAGAACCCATATTGCCAATGATAAGGCTCCTTGTCCATGTATTCGCAATCCTGTTGCAGCGCTGCCTAGGTAGACTTGAGGGCTATGAGCATCAAGTGGTTTACGGAACATCCTGCCACCGTCGGAGAGACGTACCTCGGTCATCTCTTCAAAGCCTCGACGTTCGGGGTGCGCATGGTGATCGCGGGTATCGCCTGCATCCTGCACGGGCTGTTCCCCTTCCTC
>JBJTBK010000087.1:0-6453 GCA_046091245.1 Nevskiaceae bacterium
TGTTTTCGATGTGCTCGCTGTAGTTGATGGGCTTTGGATAGCAGGGGCGCACGGCGAGGGCTGTCGAGAGTTGATGGAGCGTGCGCTCGCGGGGTTCGATGCCGCGGCGATCCAGGCTGAAAGCACGGTCGACGATGGCCGCATCCGCATTGCCGTCATCGGGCGACCCAACGGCGGCAAGAGCACGCTCGTCAACCGACTGATCGGCGATGATCGGGTGATCGCGAGCGATATGCCCGGCACCACGCGCGACAGCATCTTCGTGCCCTTCGAGCGCGATGAGCGGCAGTTCACCTTGATTGATACCGCTGGCGTTCGTCGTCGTGGCAAGGTGGAAGATGCGGTGGAGAAGGCGAGTGTCGCCAAGACGCTGCAGGCCATCGATACCGCGCACGTCGTCATTTTCGTGGTCGATGCGCATGACAGCATCGGCGAGCAGGATGCGAGCGTGCTGGGTCTTGCGCTGGCGCGCGGTCGTGCGCTGCTGATCGCCGTCAACAAGTGGGACGGCATCCCGATGGAGCAGCGTGATGAGATCCGCCGCTTGCTCGAGTTGAAACTCGATTTCGTGCCGTATGCCCCGGTGCATTTCATATCGGCGCGCCACGGTACTGGCGTGGGCGAGTTG
Organism: Nevskiaceae bacterium; assembly: GCA_046091245.1. Taxonomy (GTDB): domain Bacteria; phylum Pseudomonadota; class Gammaproteobacteria; order Steroidobacterales; family Steroidobacteraceae; genus UBA964. Next base: position 629 of record JBJTBK010000087.1, read on the forward strand.
GTCGCTGCGACGATCCGCGCCTATGACGCCGCGATGACCGAGATTCCGACGCCCAAGCTGAGTAAAGCGCTGGAGCGGGCGATTGCGCAGCATCAGCCGCCGATGGTGCGCGGCCGGCGTATCAAGCTGCGCTATGCGCACCAAGGTGGACGCAACCCACCGCGGATCATCGTGCACGGCAACCAGACGGTGCACGTGCCTGAGGCCTACACGCGTTATCTCGCCAATGTATTTCGACGCGAGTTCGATCTCTTCGCGTCACCGGTGGCGGTCGAGTACCGCACCGATGCGAACCCCTTTGTGCGTCTCAGGGGCCGGCCGAAGCCGAATCGAGAAAAAGGGCGGGGTCGACGAAAGCGCGATTGAGCGCCACACCCCAGTGCAGATGCGGGCCCGTAACGCGACCGGTAGCACCCACTTCGCCGATCTTTTGCCCGGTTTTCACTTCCGTGCCAGCCGCGACGCTGATCGCACTCAAGTGACAGTACAGCGTGACGAGTCCCTGGCCGTGATCAATGAACACCGATTGGCCATTGAAAAAATAATCGCCGGTGTCGATCACCCGACCGGGTGCGGGCGCAACCACTGCGGTGCCGGTGGGCGCTGCGATATCCATCCCCGAGTGCGGATTGCGCGGTTGGTTGTTGAACACGCGCCGTAAGCCGAAGGAGCTTGAGCGTGGCCCCTTCACGGGTGACACGAAGCGCATCGTCGCAGGCGCGGTCGCGGTGAACGTGGCGACCGTCGCGCGGATATGCGGCTGTTCTCGCGCCACGCGCGCCGCATCCTCTGCGGATAGATCCACATGCTTGGGCGCCACCTTCAAAGTCTGGGTGCGATAGGTCTTACCCGCCACCGTGAAGCCGCGCGTGAGTTGATTCAACCCTTGCTGAATGTTTAGGACGGCCGGGCCGGGTTCACGCGCGAGTGGGATACCGACGATGGCGAGCCAGCCACCCTCACGCGGCAGCACCATGACCCGATCCCCTTCGAAGGTGACGGTGGGTGCGGTGTCGGAGGTGCCTTCGAGTTCAACGATCGCGACGCCGCCCGGCACTGCACTCGCGCGGGGCCAGTCGGGCGGTGTTGCGCCCGCAACACCGCTCAGCAGCACGCACGCGATGAGCAGGGCCGTCTTCACGATTCGAATTCTCCTTCGGTCACGTCCGTGACTTCAGCGCGCACGCGTCCACGTCCGAGGCGGGCCTCGATCCGCTCGCCGCGCTGCAGCTCGCCGCCATCGCGGATCAGTCGGCCATCGCTGCGCCGAGTCACGATGGCGAAGCCGCGATCGAGTGTCGCCAAGGGGCTCACTGCATCGAGCGTGCGCCTCGCCAGTTCAAAAGCCTGCCGACGCTGGGTCAGCAGTCGAGGTAGCGCCTGCCGAAGCCGCGCATCCAGCGCGGCGTGGCGCTGCACCTGGCGAGCGAGCTCGCGCGCGGGCGAGGCTTGCGTGAGTCCCGCTCGGGCTCGATCCAAGCGTCCGCGCGCCTCGGCGAGGTGCAGCAGCATCTGGCTACCGAGGCGCTGTTCGAGATCATCGAGTCGCTGCGCGCCTTGGCGCAGACGTTGTCCGGGGTGCGCGAGCGCAAGGCGGCGGTTGAGGGCATGCAAGGCATCCCGATCGTCGCGCAGCTGTCGCTGCATCGATTGCGTGAAGCGTGCCGCGAGTCTCGCGAGACTGGTGCGCCATGCGCTCGCATCGGGCACCACGAGTTCCGCAGCGCCCGAGGGCGTGGGTGCACGCAGGTCCGCGACGAAGTCGGCGATCGTGAAGTCGATCTCGTGACCGATGCCGCTCACCACCGGCATCGGCAAAGCCCGTAGCGCGCGGGCGAGTTGTTCGTCGTTGAAGGCCCACAGATCCTCCAGCGAGCCGCCGCCGCGAGCGATGATCAGCACCTCGCATTCCTGGCGCGTGGCGGCCGTGGCCACGGCATCGAGGAGTTGACCGACCGCTTCCTTACCCTGCACGGCGCTCGGATAGATCACCACCCGTGCCGCCGGGAACCGCCGACCGAGAATATTGAGAATGTCGCGGATCGCCGCCCCCGTCGGTGAGGTGATCACGCCGATGCAGCTGGGTGCCGTTGGCAAAGGGCGCTTCAGGGCGGGTGCGAAGAGGCCCTCCGCTTCGAGCCGCGCGCGCAGCAGATCGTACTCGCGACGCAGCGCGCCGACCCCGGAGTCCTCGAGGTGCTCGACCTGCAACTGGTACTCGCCCCGGGCCTCGAACAGGCCCACCCGCACCCGGGCGAGCACCCGCTGACCGTTCGTCGGAGTGAAGCGCAGCAGGGCGTTGCGACCGCGGAACATGGCGCAGCGCACCTGTGCGTCCTGGTCCTTGAGGCTGAAATACCAGTGTCCGGAGGCCGGTCTCGAGAAGTTCGAGACCTCCCCTTCGACCCACAACTGCGGCAAGCCATGCTCGAGCAGCTGGCGAACCTCGCGGTTGAGCCTTCCGACGGTGTAAATGTCCCGCTCCCCCCGGGTCGGGGTCGCGGTCGTCCGGGTGGTGGGTGCGCTGTAGAGTGCCAAGAGGCCCGCAAGTTTACCGGGTTTGCCGCCCTGCGTAGAATGCGCCGTCCAAACCTCTCTGGACGGCCCCCTCCATGCGAATCCTCGAAGAAGCACTCACCTTCGACGACGTGCTTTTGGTCCCGGCGTACTCGGACGTTCTGCCGCGCGAAGTCGATCTGTCGACTCAGCTGACGCGACGCATCCGCCTCAACCTGCCGGTCGTCTCGGCCGCGATGGATACGGTGACCGAGGCCCGCCTCGCCATCGCCATCGCCCAGGAAGGCGGCATCGGCATCATTCACAAGAGCATGCCGCTCGAAGCTCAGGCGCGTGAGGTCGATCGCGTCAAAAAATTCGAAAGTGGTGTGGTGCTTGATCCGATCACCGTATCGCCCGAGGCCACTATCCGGCAGGTGCTGGAGCTCACCAAGGCGCGTGGCATCTCCGGCATGCCGGTGGTGCGTGGCAAGCAGGTGGTGGGCATCGTGACGAGTCGCGACCTGCGCTTCGAGACTCACCTCGATGCGCCGGTCTCGAGCGTGATGACGCCGCAGGAGCGTCTCGTGACCGTGCGCGAGAACGCACCACGCGATGAAGTGTTGGCGTTGTTTCACAAGCACCGCATCGAGAAGGTGCTGGTGGTGGGCGATCAGTACGAACTGAAAGGCCTGATCACCGTGAAGGACATCCAGAAGGCGACCGAGCGGCCTCGCGCCTGCAAGGACGAAGGCGGGCGGCTGCGCGTCGGTGCGGCGGTCGGCACCTCGCCCGATACGCTCGATCGCGTGGCGGCTCGGCGTGAGTCCGGCGTCGATGTCGTCGTGGTGGATACCTCGCACGGCCACTCCCGTGGCGTGATCCAGATGGTGGAGCGCAGCAAGCAGCGTTGGGCCGATCGGCAGGTGATCGCGGGCAACATCGTCACGGCCGAGGCCGCACAGGCGCTGGCCAAGGCGGGAGCCGATGGCGTCAAGGTCGGGATTGGTCCGGGCTCGATTTGCACCACGCGTATCGTGGCAGGTGTCGGCGTGCCGCAGATCACTGCGATTTCGAATGTGGCGGCGGGTCTTGCGGGCACTGACGTACCGCTGATCGCCGACGGTGGGATTCGCTACTCCGGCGACATCGCCAAGGCACTCGCGGTCGGCGCGCATTGCGTGATGATCGGCGGGCTGTTCGCCGGTACCGAAGAGTCTCCGGGTGATGTCGAGCTCTTCCAGGGCGCGAGCTTCAAGAGCTATCGCGGCATGGGCTCACTCGGCGCGATGGCTGAGCGTCATGGTTCGAGCGATCGTTATTTTCAGGACACCACCACCGAGCTTGAAAAACTCGTGCCCGAGGGCATCGAGGGGCGCGTGCCTTACAAGGGCAGCATCGTGCACATCCTGCATCAGTTGGCGGGTGGTCTGCGTGCGGCCATGGGCTACACGGGCAGCCACGACATTTCGCAGATGCGCAGCCGTCCGCAGTTTGTGCGCATCACTACGGCGGGCGTGCGCGAGTCTCACGTGCACGATGTGAGCATCACCAAAGAAGCGCCGAACTACCGCATCTCATGAGTGGTTCTGCAGCGGCTGACATCCACGCCGACCGGATCCTGATCCTCGACTTCGGCTCGCAGTATACGCAGCTCATCGCGCGGCGCGTGCGCGAGCTGGGCGTGTATTGCGAGATCCACCCTTGGGATGCGGGTGAGGCCGACGTCCGTTCGTTTGGTGCCAAGGGCATCATCCTCTCGGGTGGCCCCGAGTCAGTGACGGTGTCAGGCTCGCCGGCGGCGCCCGCAGCGGTCTTCGAGCTTGGGGTGCCGGTGCTCGGCATCTGCTATGGCATGCAGACCATGGCGGCGCAGCTCGGCGGGCGCGTCGAGCCCGGCGCCGTGCACGAGTTCGGTTATGCCGAGATCCGCGCCCGTGGTCACTCCGCGTTGCTGCAGGGCATCGAGGATCGCGTGAATGAGCAAGGCCACGGCCTGCTCGATGTGTGGATGAGTCATGGCGATCGCGTGGTCGAGCTGCCGCCCGGCTTCAAGGCGATTGCCTCCACGCCCGATCTGCCCATCGGTGGCATGGCCGATGAGACGCGGCGTTTCTACGCGCTGCAATTCCATCCGGAAGTGACGCACACGCGGCAGGGCGCGCGGATGTACGCACGATTCCGGCACGAGATTGGCGGCTGCGCGGCGAGCTGGAACCCCGGCAATATCATCGACGATGCGATCGCCCGAGTGCGCGCACAGGTGGGGCAGGGGCGCGTGCTGCTCGGGCTATCGGGCGGCGTCGATTCATCGGTGGTGGCCGCGCTGCTGCACAAGGCCATCGGCGATCAACTCGTTTGCGTGTTCGTCGATCATGGTCTGCTGCGTCATCGCGAGGGTGACGCGGTCATGGATATCTTTGCTCGAAACTTGGGCGTACGCGTGATCCGCGTGAATGCCGCCGAGCGATTCTTCGGCGAGCTCAAAGGCGTGAGTGACCCTGAGGCCAAGCGCAAGATCATCGGTCGCCTCTTCGTCGAGGTTTTTGACGAAGAAGCGAAGAAGCTTGCCGGCGAGGGCGTCGCGCCTGCCGGGGGCGTCACATCTGCCGAGCGAGTCGAGTTCCTCGCCCAAGGCACGATTTACCCGGACGTCATCGAGTCCGCTGGCAGCAAGACCGGCAAGGCGCACGTCATCAAGAGTCATCACAACGTGGGTGGATTACCTGCGCACATGAAACTCAAGCTCGTTGAGCCGCTGCGCGAGCTCTTCAAAGATGAAGTGCGTCGTATCGGCGTCGAACTCGGCTTGCCGCACGAGATGGTTTATCGGCATCCGTTCCCGGGACCGGGCCTCGGCGTTCGTATCTTGGGTGAGGTCACCGAAGCCGCAGCTGAGACGCTACGACTCGCTGATCATATTTTCATTGAGGAGCTTCGCAAGGCCGGCTGGTACGACAAGACGAGCCAAGCCTTTGCCGTGTTTCTGCCGGTCAAGAGCGTAGGCGTGACGGGCGATGGCCGTCGTCACGACCCCGTGATCGCGCTGCGCGCGGTCGAAACCATCGACTTCATGACGGCGCACTGGGCGCATCTACCCTATGAATTGCTCGATGTGTGCTCGCGCCGCATCGTCGACGAGGTGAAGGGCGTGATCCGGGTGGTCTACGACATCACGGGCAAGCCACCCGCGACGATCGAGTGGGAGTAAAGTAAATACCCATAAGTTATTGATTTATAAGGTATTTTGTGAATTTCAGAAGAATACCTAAAGAATACCAAAATCAGTGACTTACGTTCTCAAGAATACCCTGAAGAATACCTAGAGC
>JBJTBK010000088.1:0-2969 GCA_046091245.1 Nevskiaceae bacterium
GGTATTCAACAGTCCCTCTCTGTCGTTCAAGACGGAAGTGTTCTCGGTTCTAGCCAACATCGCGTGGACCTACCTCATGCATGAGTACTACGAACGCAAGGGCGTGCAGATCAAAGACAAGAGGCTCCCCGCTATTTCACGTGGGTAGCTTGAGTTCGAGTTTGCCTGCGACGAGGTAGGTGTAAGCGTGTGCCCTGGACTGCGGCTCGGGGTGGAGACGAATCGGGTTCAGTCTGGTGAAGCATAGTGTCCTTACGCACGTGGGTAAGGACGGTTTTGGACATGACGCGCGAAGTGATTGCGACGGTCGAGCGTCGTCGGAAGTGGCCGGACGAGGAGAAGGTCCGGATCATGAGCGAGGCGCTGGCGCCGGGTGCGACGGCATCGGCGGTCGCCGATCGCAACGGGGTGTGCCGGTCATTGCTCTACGCTTGGCTCAGGCTCGCGCGCCGGGGTGAGTTGGCGGGTATTTCATTGTCATCGCCGAAGGCGGCGGCAATGCGGTTTGCCGCCGTCGAGGTTGCCGGCCCGCGCGCACCAGCCGTCGCTCACGAGCCGGTTGCCCAGACGCCGGCAAAGACACCGGCGGCATCGACGGCATGCATACCACTGTCCGGTCGCCGGCGTTCGACGTCGATCGAGATCGTGCTGACCAACGGCCGCGTCGTAAAGGCCGATGAGGGCATCGATCCTGCGGCCCTGGCGCGCCTCGTTGCGGCGCTCGAGGGAGACGCGTCGTGATCACGATCCCGGCCGGCGTGAAGATCTATCTGGCGTGCGGGGCAACCGACATGCGGCGCGGCTTCGACGGGTTGAGCCTGATGGCGCAGGATGTGTTGAAACAGGATCCATTCTCCGGGGCCATCTTTGCCTACCGTGGACGGCGCGGCGATCTCGTCAAGATTTTGTACTGGGACGGCCAGGGCTTTTGCCTGTTCGCCAAGCGGCTGGAGAAAGGCCGCTTCACGTGGCCCGTCACCAAGCAGGGCTCGGTGATGCTGACGCCCGCACAGTTGTCCATGTTGCTCGAGGGCCTGGAGTGGCGAAACCCACGACCGACCTGGCAGCCGACACTCGCGGGATGATATGCATATCGCTGTCTGCGCGACGATCCGACTCAGTCGGGATCGCACGCGAAGCAGATAGAGTGCGCGCGTGTCACTCCCTCCCGATCACCTTCCCGACGACGTCGCCGAGCTGAAGCGGCTGCTTGTGGCCAAAGATGCCGAGCTGGCGGCGAGAACGAGCGAACTGTCGACAGCGGTATTGGAGCTGACGGCCGCCAAGAATGGCCTCGTCATCACGCAGCTGACGATCGAGAAGCTGAAGGCACAGATCGCCAAGTTCCGGCGCGAGAAATTCGGCGCGAGTTCCGAGCGCGTCGAGCGCGCACTCGAACAACTCGAGCTGGCGCTGGAGGAAGCCGAGGCGGCAAAGGCCGAGGCGGTCGCATCGCAGCCGCAACAGGTTGAGCCGGAAGCGCCGGACCTCGCCCCCCTGCCGGCCGGGGACGCGAAGCAGGAGACGAAGAAACGCCGCCAGTTGCCGCAAGAGTTTCCGCGCCGCGATGTCGTCCACAGGCCGCCCAATGTCTGCAAGCGCTGCGGTGGCACCGATCTGCGCACCGTGAGCGAGACCGTGACCGAGGTGCTGGCTTACGTGCCGGCGCGCTTCGAGGTGGTCCGTCACGTGCGTCCGGCCTGCTCGTGCCGCAAATGCGAGACCATGATGCAGGCGCCGATGCCGGAGCTGGCGATCCCGCGCGGCATGGTGGATGCGAGCTTCCTCGCCCATATGATCGTCGCGAAGTTCTGCGACCATCTTCCGCTTTATCGTCAAGCTGAGATCGACGCGCGCGCCGGCATCATGATCGATCGCAGTCAGCGTGCCGAGTGGCTCGGCCATGTTGCTTGGCTGCTCGCCCCACTCGTCGAGTTGATCGCTGTCCACATCATGGCCGGACGCGTGCGTCACTGCGATGACACGCCGGTCCCAGTGCTCGCGCCGGGCGCGGGCAAGACCAAGACCGGGCGGCTGTGGGTCTATCTGCGCGACGAGCGTCCCCATGCCGGCACCGCTCCGCCCGCCGTGCTCTACCGCTACACGCCGGATCGCAAAGGCGAGCATTGCCGCAAGGAACTCGCCACGTTCACCGGTGCACTGCACGCCGACGGCTACTCGGTCTTCGACAAGCTCTATGCGATCGCCGATACGGACCTGATGCAGGGACCTCCGCGCGTCGCCGAGGTCGCGTGCTGGAGCCACGTCAGACGCGGCTTCTTCGACGACTACGCGTCACGCCAATCGCCGATCGCCAAAGAAGCGCTCGACCGGATCGGGGCCTTGTTCGACATTGAGCGTCCGATCAAGGGCCAACCGCCCGACATCCGTCGCGCCGTCCGACAGCGAACGGCAAAGCCCAAGCTCGACGACCTCGCCGTCTGGCTCGACGAGCAATTGCTGAAGATCCCCGGCAAGAGCGATCTCGCCGGCGCCATCCGCTACGCCCGCTCGCGCTGGAGGGAGCTGACGCGCTATCTCGACGACGGCCGCCTCGAAATCTCGAACAATGCTGCCGAGAACCAGATCAGGCCGCGGAAGGTGGGAGCAAAGAACTGGCTCTTTGCCGGCAGCGACACCGGCGGGGTTCGCGCCGCCGCGTTCTACACGATCATTCGAACAGCGGTGCTGGCCGGCGTCGAGCCCGAAGCCTACCTCACCGACGTGAGCGCCCGCATCGGCTCACACCCGATCAACCGGCTCGCGGAATTGTTGCCCTGGAACTGGCAGCCACCGGCGACGCAAAGCGTCGCCGCCTGAACCGGCACACGTCAAGCGGAAAGAACCGCAGTCGTGGGCACACGCTTACCATCAAACAGCGTGATCGGGCTTAACGATGAACAACGGAGAAGTTATTCTCGGACCTCGTGAGGTAGTCATTTCCCGCAGGAAACATCCAGCATCAGGAC
>JBJTBK010000089.1:0-2336 GCA_046091245.1 Nevskiaceae bacterium
CGCTCATGCTCTGGGGCGGGGGCGCGCAGTTCGAGCAGTTCCGCGCCGGCCGGCTGCTGGAGGTGGTGGGTGCGCCGCGATCCAGTCCCCAGTGGGGGGACGACTTCGTGGTCACGGACTATCGATTCGTGGACTGAGCGCGCGGAGGCTCAGATCACCGGTACCAGACCACGCGCCGTGATGCGCCATGCCGGTCACTGCGCTGCCCGACGCCTGAGCGAAAGGGAAATCGGGCGCCGGCCTCGCGGCAAGTCGCGATGGATCATCTCTTCTCCTCTTCCGACGCAGCTCAGTTCAGCTCGAGCAGCAGCAAGGCGATGTCGCCATAGTCCACCGAGCCGCTTCCATCGAGATCGCCCTGGCAGCCGGGTTGCCCGCCAGCGCAGTCGCCGTAGTTCAGCAGCACGATGGCGAGATCAGACCCGTCGATGAGTCCACTGCAGTCGAGGTCCGCGGCGACACAACTCGGCGTGACGTCGATCGAAGCGAGGGTGCTCGCGCCATTCTCGTCGGCCACGCGCACGGTCATGGCCGAGCCGGTGAAGTCGGCCGGGATGGTGAACGTGATGCGCGCCACGCCCTGCGCGTCGGTGAGCGCCTGGCCCATCTTCACGCCGTTCATGCGAAGCGACACGCTGTGCGCGGCGTTCTTCTTGCCGGACGGGCGACTGCTCGTCGCGACCAGCTCGACCGTCTGGCCGGGCGCGCCGCTCGAGCTGTTCGCCGAGACCAGCGAAGCCTCGCTGCCGAGGTTCCAGAACCCCGGGACGGAGATGGTGTCGCCGTCCGTGGCGCTGCCAAACACGAGCCCATTGTTGCCCACGCCGTACGGGAAGGCGTAGCGCATGCCCGCTGGCATGGCGAGGAGGGTGAACTGATCGTCAGGCCACGCCACGGCCTGAACGATGAAATTGCCGTCGCCGTCGTTGCCGTAGGAATATCCGGCGACGATGCCGGTGCGGCTCATGCAGTTGCCGCGCGCGCCGAAGCCCCGGTCCGCCGGAACCGGCAGCATGACGAGGGTTCCGTCAGCCTGCACGCGTGCCGGAGCGGTCGAATAGCCGCCGTCGAAGTAGCCGGTCAGCAGCACGCTTCCGATGTTGTCGATGGCGATGCCCTCGGTCTCCAGTCCGGGTGAGACGACTTCCGAGACCACGCCGTCGGCATCCCATCGCACCGCCATCAATCCATCGGCTCCTCCGACGCAGCCGGTGATGACGCCTGCTGAGTTGATGCTTCGGGCGATGCTCCGGACCTGCTCGTCTTCGCCGGTGAGGGCAGGCAACGCGAGGAGTTCAAGCTGACGGTTCACCCAGCGGCAGGCGAGATACCGATTGTCCGCGGCCATCACGGTTCCCGCGATCACGCCCGCTTCATTGATGTCGTTGGCCGACGCGCCCTCGCCCAGATCCGGCAGCACGAACTTCTCGCCGTTCTCCCAGAGCACGGCATGGACGCTGCCGCCTCCGACGGATCGAAACTCAACGCCTGCGACCTGTCCGCTCGAGTTGATCGCGAGCGCATAACCGCCCTCGTCGGTGGTGGGCAGCACGGTGGGGGTGGAGGTCGGCGTCTGCCAGATCACCGGCACGTACTTGCTGTCGTCCGAAGTGCGCAGGGTGCCAGCGATCACGCCATCCGCGTTCACGTCGATCGGGGTGCCGCCCTTGCCGAAATTGGCGAGAGGCGGGAAGGGCACGTCGGCGAGCGCGGTGGTGGTGACGAGCGCGGCGAGGGCGCGGGGGAGTGATCGGAGCGAGATGCGCATGGTGCTTCCTTGTTGTGATCGGGTCTGGGATTCGGACGAAATGCGTGTCTGGGGCACAAAGCACGCAATGCCCCGTCCGTGCTTCCCAATTTGCAGAAACGGTGTTTCGGGATTCAAACAAGTGGCAGAAACCCCGGACTTAATGTCGGTAGATGCATAGGGAGCACAACCTCGATGCCGCTTTGCCCCGCGACCTCTCGTCTTGTTCGTCAGGAACCAAGGTAAAAAGGTATCAGACCTTCGTTGGCTGGATGTTGGCTCGCTGACGATCGGCTCTTCAGGCAACGCGAAGAAGACTTTTGAATCAACGCTTCCCCAACCGCAGGCGGTGCACCTCGGCACCGATCGCGTAGCCGGTCACGCCCTCGGCCCCACGAAGCAGCCGGATCTTGTTGACGGCGTTGCCGAAGTTCGCCTTCGTCCAGGTCCTGCCGCCATCGATGGTTGCGAAACCGTGGGGCATGGCGCCGACCCAGCCGGTGTCGGCGTCGACGAATGCGATGCCGAACTCGCGCACCTTCGCGACGTCGACCAGCGGCATCTCGGCCCACGTCTTGCCGCCATCGGT
>JBJTBK010000090.1:0-15708 GCA_046091245.1 Nevskiaceae bacterium
CGGGAACAATGGCACGATGATGCCGATGCCGATAAACGTGATGAAGACGACGACACCGACAATAACCAACATGTGCACGAACACCCGCAGGACGCACGCGGGGGCCGCATGCCGGCGCGGATTGTCTCAGATCACGCGCGAAGCGGTATGACCGGCTCAAGTGCCTCGACATACTCCAAAGCCCGGTCCGCCACATGCAGCGGATGGTGGCCGGTGAATGTGTGCCGGCGTGCGTCGGGGCGAAGTGCACACACCTGATCGAAGGACCCGGCGAGGGTATCGGTGTCGGCGGTCAGCACGGTCAACGGTTGCCGAACGAGCGCGAGCCGCGGCTCGAGTTCGTAGTCCGCGGAGATGGGTGCCGAGGATACAAAGTCAGTCTCGAGGTAGTCGATCATCGCGGGCCACAGCAGCTCGAGAGTCTCCGGCGTGACCTCGAACCCCGGCAAGTAGTGTTCATAGGTCGTGCGTACGGTCCGAAATACCAGGGCCTCGTGTGCGCCGGCGGCATCGGGTGCGGGTCGCGGCTGCCGCTGCATCGCTTTGAATGTGGCCCGAAGCTGAGGCGTCAGCACGGGACACCCATCGAGCACCAAACGCGCGACCAGCTTCGGAAATCCGATGGCGAGCTCCAAGGCGACGCAGCTGCCCGAGTGGCCGCCTACGACCAAGGAGTCATCAAACCCGAGGGACTCCGCAACCTCGGCCACGCTTGCCGCCCAGTCAGCCATTGACCAGACCTCCGGGCGGGGATCGGATCGCCCGTAACCCAGCAAGTCCACCGCCAGCACATCAAAGCCGCGAGCTGCGAGAATAGGCATCACATGCTGGTACATTCGGGAGGACAGCGGCAGCCAGTGAATCAGCAGTACGCGCTGCGGACCTGCGCCGAGTCGTCGGTAGTGCACCTGCCCGTGGCGGGTTTGCGCATATGCTTTGGGAATGGAGTCCTTGGCCATGATCGATGAGCCCCTGTGGTCTGCCGTTGCGCAGAATATCGCGTTCTTCATGATCGCCAGCCTGTATGTGTGGATCGGCTCGCGACGGCTGACCGGCACTGCCGCCGTCCCCGGGCCGAGACCGCCACCCGCGTGGTTCAAAGTTTGGCTCGTGGTGATTTGGATCGTGGGTCTCGTGCTACCCGTGGTGACGCTCGTGGTCATTGGTTTGCAAGGCGCGCTACCGAACGTCGTGATCGGTCTCGGCGCTTACCTCGCCATGTTCGTGGCTCAAGTGGCGACGGAGTTGTTCGTCTGGAAACGCTGGCGCAGTCCCATCTGGGTCATCGTGCCTTGTCTCTACCTCAGCTGGCGGCTGTGGCAAATTGCCTGGGCCTGGGGCTTACCCGGCGTCAGCGAGAGCGCCCTCGCTGTGTTCACCTACGCAGCGCTCTTTGGGTTGTGGGTAATCAACATCGGTGTGCACTTCACCAACATTCCGCGAACGTTACGCTGGGATTACCACCCACCGACAGCCACCTTCCCCTCTCTTCACGACCCTCGGGTGCTGACTCGAGACGCCCACGACCCGGTGGATCCATGACCCGCAAACTCGATGCCCTCGTGACCGACGAACATATCGCCCGCTATCGGAACGATGGATGCGTGCGAGTCGAGGGCGTGTTCGACGCGGCGACCTGCACGAGGCTCGCCACCACCCTGAACGAGGCGCTGCGTGCGTTCGAGGCCGGTGAGTTGAAACGCGCCCCGGATGCAGCCACTCACCAGAACCCACCGTCGATCCACCGCGGTGAGGGCCAAGTGCAGCTGCGCAATTTTGCCCAGCACTTGCCTGTGCTGCGTGACTGGCTGTGGAACAGCGCCGCAGCCGAGGTGGTCGCGCGATTGATGGGGGCGCGCCATGTGCGCTACTGGATGGACGCGTCGTTTATCAAAGAAGGCTCGAGCGCTGACTCCGCAACGCCTTGGCACAATGACGAATGCACCTTTCCCTTTCGCGGTGAAATGATGCCCTCGTTCTGGGTCGCCTTGACAGACGTCCCGATGGATAACGCGCCGATGGTCACGCTGACGGGCTCCAACCGCGACCCATGGCGCTATCACTCACCCATGTCCGATGCCACCGCGTTCGAACTCGAACACATTCCCTGGAGTCACCTCGAACGGCGTGTCGCTGACCCGAAAACGCCGCGTCAGGTCTGGCCCTGCGCTGCCGGTGACATCTTGCTCATTCATCCGAAAACCATCCACGCCTCCTTGCCGCGCACGGCCCAGTATGCGGGTCAAAGAATCGCCTTGACGACGCGCTGGCTGGGTGACGACGTCGTGTGGCAGCCCAACACCCTGACCATACGCATTCCGTCGATAGAGTCGACCGGACTGATGAAGCCTGGGGCACCAGCGCCCGACGAACTGTTTCCTAAGGTGTGGCCGCGGGAATGATTCCGCAGGTCGTTTGGTTCAAACGCGATCTCAGACTGCAAGACCACGCACCGCTCACTGCGGCGGCGGAGCGCGGAGCCGTGCTGCCGCTCTACGTGTTCGAATCGCAGTTGTGGGAGCAACCGGATGCCTCGTTCAGGCATTGGGCGTTCATCCGCGAGTCGCTGCAAGAACTCGATGCCAGCCTGAGAGATCTCGGCGGCGAACTCATCGTACGCCGCGGCTCGATCATTGCAGTGTTGACCGAACTGCACCGCGAACTCGGCCGCTTCGACTTACACTCCCATGAAGAAACCGGTAACGCGTGGAGTTTCGCGCGCGATCGCGAGGTGACGCGCTGGTGCACCGAACACGGCATACATTGGATCGAGTCACCCACAAACGGCGTCGTGCGTCGGCTGCGGGAACGCGACGGTTGGGCCGCAGCGCGCAATGCCGTGATGAAGGCGCCGCAACATTCCGTGCCCCTCGCGCTGCGCTGTGTCGCGATCGCCAACGAACCGATCCCGGCCGTCGACGCGGCGCCTTTCGACCGCATCGACGGACGAGTGCAACGCGGCGGCAGACGCGATGGTCTCAAGGCATTGCAAAGTTTCCTTGACAGCCGTTCGCGCGATTACATGCGCACCATCTCCAAGCCGGGTGTCTCCGCGCGTCATTGCTCCAGACTGAGCACGCACCTCGCTTATGGCACGCTCTCCGCCCGTGAGGTTGATCAGGCCGCAGCGCTACGGATGCAGGAACTCGACAACTCCAACGACCCCTCTAGCGCCTACTGGTCGCGTCAGATCGCAGCGTTTCGTGCGCGACTGGCGTGGCGATGCCATTTTGTGCAAAAACTCGAGCAGCAGCCGCAGATCGAGTTTCGCTGCATGCACCCGGCTTTTGAATCGATGCGAGCAGAGGGATGGCGCGAAGATTTTTTCGAGGCCTGGTGTGAGGGACAGACGGGCTTCCCGCTGATCGATGCCTGTATGCGCTCCCTGCACGCCAACGGCTGGATCACATTCCGTATGCGGGCTCTACTCGTCTCGTTCGCCAGCTATCAACTTTGGCTCGACTGGCGCCAGACAGGGCCGGTGCTCGCTCGCCTCTTCACCGACTACGAACCCGGCATCCATTTCAGTCAACTTCAAATGCAGTCGGGTGTTACGGGCATCAATGCGGTGCGACTTTACAACCCCGTCAAGCAGTCGATCGAACACGACCCCGAAGGCAAGTTCATTCGCCGCTATGTTCCCGAGTTGGCGGCCGTGCCCACCGAATTCATCCACGCGCCGTGGCAATTGGCCTCCCCGCCCGCCGGATATCCGCTGCGCATCGTCGATCACGAGCAGGCGGCGCGTGAGGCGCGGGCGCGCATGGCTCCCTACTGGCACGGAGAGTCGTTTCGGGAACAGGCCAAGGCGGTGTTTCGCACACTCGGCAGTCGTAATCGCCCTCAGGAGCGACGCAAATCTCGTAACGCAGTGCCGGCACCGACTGCACCGCAACTCGACCTCGACTTCTAGACCGACAGCACCGGTGCGCTAACGCACCGTCGAGGGGCTACGCCCGAGCGTCAGGTGCAACAGCGCCCCCACTCCGCAGACGCCGAGCACGACGGGCCATGCAGCGTCGAATGAGCCGCTCCCATCGCGAATGCGACCAAAAACCACTGCGCCCGCAGTGGTCGCAATACTGATAGGCACCAGCATGGTGGCGTAGATCTTGCCGTAGTGCGCAAGCCCAAAGAAACGGGAAGTCATGAACGCCAGCACGTCATATTCGGCGCCCGCCGCAAAGCCCATCAAGGCCACACACGCCACCAGCATCGCAGGCGTCAGCGCATCACCCATCAAGAGGAGCGCCCCGAGCAGCGGAAGTGAAAAGGCGATGGCGGCCACACCGGGTGGCCAGAACCGATCGATCAGCACGCCGGCGATCAGTCGCCCTACGATCAAGGATAAGCCTAAGGTCCCGGCGAGCCGTGCGGCGGCGGCAGCCTGCAGACCCTCTCCCATCAACACCGGCACGAGATTAGCGTTGAACCCACCGAGACACAACGACACAGCGCCGAAGCTGGCAACCATGATCCAAACACGACGCCCCCTCAGTGCGGCCCCTAGCGCGATACCCTCGTGCGGTGCGCGCGCCTCGTGGGTTGGCGCCGAGCGCGACGCCGCCCCAGCCTCGTCGGACCTGACGAACGCTGCGACCAGTGGCAGTGCCACGCAGAGTGGCAACGCCGCGAGGGCCACCCACGCCATGCGCCAACCAGCCGTATCGATCATCCATTGCGCGAGTGCAGGCCCGAAGGTCGCGAACACACCGCTGCCCGAGAGGGTGATCCCGAGGGCAAGACCGCGCTGACGGTCAAACGCGCCGTTGATGATGCGGGTCCAGGTGGTCGGCAGTACGCCGACGGCGGCGATGCTGAGCACCAGCATGGCGGTGTAGAACGTCCAAGGATTTGCAGTGCTCAGTGCAAGCCCCGCCACAATCGTCGCAAACGCGACGAGCCCGACGAGTGCCACCCGTCGCGAACCGAAGCGGTCCAGCAACCAGCCGCCGAGCGGCGCTGCGATCAAGATACCGAGCGGCACGGCGAACGTCGCCGACTGGAATTGCTGCAGGCTCCAGCCGAATTCGCGCGTCATGGGCCCGGCGAAGACGCTGAGCACGAACGGCGGGATGGCGGCGATACTGAACGCCACGCCCGCACAGGCTGCGAACAATACCTGACGATGCCGAATGATTTCCTGCATCAGCGCGGCAAATCGTGCATGAACCGTGCGAGCGCGTTGGCGAACTCGCCGCGTCGCGTCGGTACGTTGATGGGGTGATCGACGGGAAAAATATGCGTCGTGCAGCAGCCGCGTGCCGCCACCATCGGCTCGAAAGACGCCCGGAGCGGCTCGGTCTGCGCAGTCAGCACCAGAGTCGGCAGTTGCACCGCTGCAAGCCGCGCCGCGAAGTCGTAGGGCTGCAAGGCGCTCATGTCGCTGCGCAGACCCGAGTCAATGAAATCCGCGATGAACGCGTAGACCTGCGCGAGGTGCGATTCGTCGAGCTTGAAATCCGTCGGAGCGAACAGCCCAAAGGTATGCACCGCCTGATCCCACAGCCATGTGCGATGCGAGCCATCGTCTTTGAGTCCGGGTCCCGTACCGAGGCGTGCCTTTTGCAGCAAGGCCTGAAAGGCCTCCGGTGGCATCATCGGCCCGCCATCGATGACCAGCGCCCGCACGCCGCAACGCTCGGCCCGATCTACCTGTGCAAACTCCACGGCCACCGGCGTCGAGTAATGCCCGCCAACTACCGTGACGGCGTGTGCACCGAGTTCGCGCAAGGCATCTTCGATCGTATCGGCATGTTGCCCCACGCTCCACGTGGGCCCTTCGCGCCGATCCGAGCGACCGAAGCCCATCAGATCCACCGCGATCGCGCGATAGCCGGCGGCAGCCAACACCGGCAATTCATGGGCGTACATGCGACCCGACAAGGGTACCCAATGCATCAACAAGACCGCCGGACCCTCCCCCACCTCGGTGATGTGGAGTTGTCCGTGTCGTGTTTCTACGTAGCGTCGTTTCATAAGGTTGATCGTAGCAGCGAAGGTAAGAAGTCATAGGGCGGACGAGCGCCGAGGGCCAAAGAGTCCGCGCCACGGTAATAGCCATTGAACGAATAAGGTCGCGGCTGAAACCGAAGATCCGTGCCAAGCCAGCGTGATGTGCAGGCGAGGCGTCGCCGCGTGCTCGAGCGCTGGGGCAGCGAGGCGTGCCAGGTCTGCGGATGGATGAGCAGCGCATCACCGGCACGCACCGTCCACACCTGAACGCGAGACGCCTGCGCAGCAACTTCCGCCTGCATCACCTCGATGGGTGTATACCCTTCAGCCAACGGCAGGTGTTCCTTACCCGGACGATACGGCGGCGGAAACAGGCGCGGATCACCGTGGGAACCCGGTAGGGTCAGTAGCGGTGCGTCGTCCGGCCCCACATCGCTCAGCGCGATCCATAGCGAGGGTATATGCGGACCCTCGAAACAATGGCCCACCGAATCGTGGTGCCAAGGCGTAGCGGCCTCTGCGCCACCACCGGCCTCTTTGCAGAACCACAAGTCGTACCACAACTGAACGGTCGGCACGCCGAGCAGCGTAGAAACCAAATTCGCGGCGGGTGACTGCATCGCCCATGCGCACACGTCGGTATCGTGGGGCGCTGCGTTACGTAAATGCGCACGCCCCGTGCGCGCGTCGTAATCGCCATCAGCATTGCGTGTCCCTTGCCCGCCACTATGGGGCAGCGGCTGCCCTGCACGGATGAGGGATTGGAGCCGATCGAAGGCACCGGTGAGTCGCGCGACCCACTCGGGCGCAAAGGCCTGCTCGATGAGCACGACGCCCTCGGTCTCGTATTCCCGATGTTGCAACTCGCTGATCACCGCGGTGGCAGCGTAGCACGGCGTCCGCCGAGATCGGGCTGCTCCGCGGATGTGTAGCCTCTACAATGAGAGCGTGAATACGGTGCGTGACGACAGTCTCGATGTGTTCCGCGGCGCTACCGTGGCCGCGATGATCCTCGTCAATAACCCGGGCACGTGGGCGCATCTGTACGCTCCGCTCGCACACGCTGATTGGCACGGCTGGACCCTCACGGATCTGGTCTTTCCGTTTTTCCTGTTTGCGGTCGGCAACGCTCTGGCGCTGACGACATCCGCAACCGCCCAGCCCTCGAGCGCCGATTTCTGCCGGCGCTGGCTGCAGCGAACGCTGCTGATCTTCGGTATCGGTCTGCTACTCAATGCGTGGCCGCGCGTCCTGTGGGGCGATCTCGATGCGCTGCGCGTGATGGGTGTATTGCAGCGCATCGCGCTGTGCTGGGCGGTTGCCGCTCTGGTCGTCCGCGCCGGAGGCTTACACGCCGCCCTGATTACACTGATCGTCCTGCTCGGCGGCTACTGGCTGGTCTGCCAACTCTGGGCCCACGGTGCCGACCCGTACTCTCTCGAAGGTTTCTTTGGCACGCATCTCGATCGCGCGCTGTTGGGAGAAGCCCACCTCTACCGAGGCGAAGGGGTCCCATTCGACCCGGAGGGACTCAGCAGCACGCCGCCCGCCATCGCTCAAGTCCTCCTTGGCTACCTCATCGCCGCGCTGTGGCTGCCCCGACGCGACACAAACGGCGCCAGCCTGCGATGGATCGGCGTCGGACTGGGACTCGCCGCACTGGGCCTTCTCGGCAGCCTGATCATGCCCATCAACAAAAAGATATGGACGTCAACATATGTGCTGCTGACGAGCGGACTCGCGCTAATCACGCTCATCGTCGCGTGGAACATCCTGCGACGGTTCAACTCAGCCACGGACAGTAGTCCCGGATTCCTGCGTAATGGGTTTACGGCGTTCGGCCGCAATGCGCTGCTGATCTTTGCATTGAGCGGACTCATCCCGCGAACGCTAGCGCTCGTACGCATCGAAAGCACAGACCCTTCACAGACCATCGGTCTATTACCCTGGATCTACGCCACGTTCTTTGCGCCCCTGTTCGCAGACCCACGCGCGAGCTCATTCGCGTACGCACTAACGACTCTGGCCGTGTATGGGTTCATTGCGACTACCCTTCACCGTCGCGGCTGGTACTTCAAGGCATGAAACACCTGTTGCTCGCTCTGCTCGCCTCAATACCCGTGGGTTTGACCGCGGCCGTACCTCAGATCACTCTGGGCATTGACCGACTGCTGGAACCCGGCAGCGAGTTCGCGCCTCTGGTCGAGGGCAAGCGTATCGGCCTGATCACCAATCCATCGGGCGTCGATGGCGCACTCGTACCAACGGTTGATCGACTCGCGCGCGACCCGCGGCTGCAGCTGGTGCGCCTGTTTGGTCCCGAGCATGGCATCCGCGGCGAGATTCCGGCGGGCGAACGGGTCGCCGATGCGCGCGATCCGCAGACGGGGCTGCCCGTCGTTAGCCTGTACGGGTCGACCAAACGCCCCACTCGCGAGTCACTGCGCGATCTCGACGTGATGCTGTTCGACATCCAGGATGTGGGCTCGCGCACCTACACCTATTTATCGACGCTCGGTGAAGCGCTGCATGCCTGCGCTGAACACGCCGTACCGCTCATTGTGCTTGATCGACCGAATCCGCTCGGTGGCCTACGCTTCGAGGGCTCGCTCGTCGATCCGCCCTACCGCACGTTTATCGGCTGGGGCCCGGTTCCCGTGACCCACGGCATGACCTTCGGCGAAGCCGCTCGGTACTTCAATGCGAGCTTATCGATCGGCTGCACGCTGCACGTCGTGCCGATGCGGGGCTGGCGTCGGTCAATGAGTTGGGCCGAGACGGGTTTGCTGTGGTCCATCACCTCGCCGCACGTGCCGAGCGCCACCCAAGCACTGCTCTACACCACCACGGGGATGATCACCTCCACAGTGCGGGACCTCAACAACGGCGTGGGTTCGACGATGCCGTTCGAGACGGTCGCGGCGCCCTTCATCGATGCCGCGCGCCTCGAGCGCGCGTTGAGTGCGCGGCAGCTGCCCGGAGTGCGCGTGCAGGCAATCCACTACAAGCCGTTCTACGGCAGATACGCTAATGTCCCCGTACAGGGCGTGCGCCTTCGCGTCATCGACGCGCAGCAGTTCAGGCCGCTGTTCACGGCGGTGGCGATAGTCCAAACGCTACGCGAATTACATCCAAAGCAGATCAAGTTCGTCGACGATCGGACCCTCGGCACCCACTGGGGTAGTACGGACCTACGGCGACAACTCGAACAGGGCCTGAGCGCCGAAGCCATCGCCGACTCATGGGCCGTCGACCATTCGGCCTTTGCCGCGGATCGGCAACTGGCCCTCATCTACGACTGACCGAACCGCCTTGCGACTCAGCCAACTCCCGCTCAGGTCATGAACCCGAGATCCCACTCACTAAAGTTCACAATATTGGGCGCCACAGCCGGCAGCGACTCGTTGGCCACCCCGAACCAGCGAGCCAAAGTGGCCGCGTACTGATCCGTGGCAACCGTCGGGATCACGGACCCACCCCATTCGAGAACCTGCGGTGCATCGGTAGCGAGAGAGGGATACTCGCCAAAGAATCTTCCACCGCGAACACCGCCGCCCACCACCAACTGAATTCCGCCCCACCCGTGATCCGAACCATCGCCGTTTGTGGTGAGCGTGCGACCAAAATCAGATTGCGTGAACAAAGTCACCCGCTCTGCGACCCCGAGCTCGACCGTTGCATCATGAAACGCCTTGATAGACTGGCTGACGTCTGCCAGCAGCTTCGGATGGTCATCCAACTGACGATCATGATTGTCGAAGCCGCCGATTCCGACAAAGAAGATCTGTCGTGTCATACCGAGGGCCGCGCGTTGGGCGATCAGCTTCGATACGGTGCGCAACTGGATACTCAGTGGGGTCGGCTTAGGAATCGACGCGAAGGCGGCCGTATCGGGCGCGCGCGATAACACACCGTTGACGAGTTGAGCGAAATCGATGGCTCTGCGCTGGACACGAGCATACCCGCGTTCGTAGAACCCTGCGCTCGGCGAGCGGATCACACTGTCGAGCAGGGCACTGACGTTGGCGCGACGCTGCGGCTCATCATGCTGAAAGCCCAGACCTTCAAATATTTGAGCACCGCCGATACCCATCACATAGGGATCAACGGCATCGCCCGTCTGGTAAATCGTCTGTCCGAACAGCGAGACATTCAGGGGCATCTGCTGCGCACCCGTGCGGCTGGCGATGAGATCAGCGATTCGACCACCCCACCCGGACTTCAACAAAAACCGACCCTTCAGGCTGTTCCATTGATCCTGCTGATCGTTATGCGAAAAGAGCTGCGGTGGCAAATCCTTGCTGTTGGGCGGCAGTTGCAGGTAATCCTGCTTGGCAAGGGGTCGAATCATCGGCCCAATATTGGGAAGGACTGCCAGTCGGCCTTGATTGAACAGCTGGCGGCACTCCGACATTGCTGGATGGAACCCATGTGACACATTGTTGGACACCCAGTCGCCGCGCGACAACGACAGCAATTGCTCCCGCGGCACAGCCAAACTCGATGGCGTGCCACCGCCACGCGATCGGAAGTAGTGACCGTACTCAGACTCGGACGTCGGCACCAACATGTTCCAACTGTCGTTGCCGCCAAATAGGAATACGCACACCAGCGCCTTGTAATCAGTGAATGTCGATGTGGATCCGCTCATCTGCGCAAACGACAGAGCCGTGCTGCGCGCCAAACCGTAGCCGACGCCGCCTGCGGCGAGCGCACCAAGAACCTGTCGTCGTGTAGGGGGCTTTGTCATGATCATCACCGCTGCCACGCAAATTCCGGTGACGTGACAATCAGGTACACCACATCGCCGATCCGCGAGCGCCGGATATGCACGTCAATCGCCTTGCCTTCAAAAGCGGGATCCCCGGGAGTCCAGTGCCGCTTCAGCGGCTCTATCCGCTCGCGAATCGCGGTACGTAACGGCGCCGACATAGACTTGGGGTCACCCAGCAGCTTGCTGGCCACCATGTCGATGAGCTTGTCGTCCTCGTAACCAACCTCCCACTCCGCGTCGATTCGATAAAACATCGTTCCGGGGTCACGCTGGGAGTTATTGGCTTCCAGATAGCGGTTACCGAAAAACAAGGCGTTCCGGAACATGAAAGAGCTGAACACCGTATGCAGGTTTTCGTTGGCGAGTTGCATTTCAGGAGCGACGAGACCGGCTTGTGCGATTTCTCCCGGTGGCGCGTAGAACGGGCTGTAGAAGTTGAATACAGACGGTGACTGATTGGGGCTTTGCCCCAGCACAGACATGGGCGCGGAGCCGCCTTGGTAGCAACAAAATGTTCGGTAAGAGAACTCGCCACTCAAGGTACGCCCGTCGAAGGCTCTCCAGAATTGGGTCAGACGAAGGATCGGCTCCTTCAGTTTGCCGGCGGTCGGTCCGGTGGGAACGCTACGAGCCTCGGGGTGCAACAGCACCGCGCGCACCACCGCCTCAAGGTTGCCCCTCACGCCCCGCCCGTCATCATTAAACACCTCCGCAACGGAGCGGACGTACTCGGGTGAAGGATTGCTGGTGACCAGCTTCTGGATCAGCTGCTTGCCGATGAATGGACCCACGTTCGGGTGGTGGAAAACGTTGTCTAGCGCATCCTGCAGATCCTTTTCACCCCCCTGGCGTGCCGGGATGACTCCTCCGGCGAGTCGTACGCCAGAGTACGACAGCACCTGCTTGCTCCCGTTCTCATGCTCTTCGGGGAAAAGCCGCATCGGCATCGCTTGATTGAACCGTTCGAGGGGCAAGCGCTCAGGTCCGGTCGAGAAAAAGTTGCATTGCTCGATGCGATTGAGGCGCGTGGCATTGATCCAGTAGTAGGCCGGACAATCCCAGTGCCAGCCCGTGAAGACCCGTGCGAACCCTGCCACCACATCCGGTGTATAGGTCGGTAGCGGCTGACCGTCCGCATCCCGCTTGATAGTTCCGTCCACCTCGAGTTGCACGAGCCCGATGCTGAACAACTGCATCATCTCGCGCGCGTAGTTTTCATCGGGTCGCAAGTTCGTACCAGGTGTGGCACGGCGGTTACCGAGCATCGACAGGTAGTTGCCCATCGCGGGGTGCAGTGTTACCGCCTGCAACAAATCGCGGTAGTTGCCGAACGCATGCCGCGATAGCGTGTCGTAGAAGTGCGCCGTAGCAAACGGGAACTCGAAGAGAATACTGGCGTCCGAAACGACAAAAATCTGCGACAAGGCCCATGCCACACGCTGCCGAAGCTGATCCTCGCTCCACAGTGCATGCGTGAACCACTGCTCGACTCGGACTTGATGTCGACCCGGGATATCGAACATTTCATTAGGAGACGGCGGCACACTTGCCACCAACGCCGGCAGCTGTAGCGAAATCGGCTTGGACGTCTGAAGGTCAATCCAGCGGTTGTAGGCAACGCTCGTATCACCGAGCGCCGCCAAAGCGGCGTAGTCGCGCTCGGTGGCACCAAACGTCGCCTGATTCAGAAATCGGAATCCATCTCGACGCGACACCGGACGGGTCGATGCGGTTGCCGCCAAGGTCCCATCCAACGCAATGACTGCGGCCCGATCGCTAGCCGACGTCGAGACGACGAGCTCGGCAGTCTTTCGACCCGGCGTACCCGGATAGTAGGAGACGCTGACGGTGCAGGATGCCCCTGCTGCCAACGGCACGCCACAGTCGTTGCTCTGCACAAACGACAGCCGATCAGCCCCGACACGGGTGATGTACCGAATCCGTAACAAACCTTTGCCTGAATTGCGCAGCGTCACGCGCTGCGCCTCCGAAGAGAGTCCGAGCGCACCGGCAGAGAAACTTAATGCGCTGCGACTGGCGGTCAACGCTGGCCCGGCAGCAACGCCTCGGAAGACGATCGACACGGGAGCCGACGATGCGTTGCTCACCACCGACAGGGCGGCCAATTTCTCCCCCGCCGTCAGCGGTGCAAACTGCACGCCAATCTCACAACGCTCACGCGGATCGATCGCCTTGCCGCACGAATTACTCTGCAGAAAGTCGAACGCATCCGAGCCCGTCACCGTTACAGAACTGACCTGTAAGGGTGCGGTGCCCTTATTTCTGACGACGATCGACCGAGGCTTGCTGACCGTCTCCGTGCCCTGCTCGGCAAAACTCAAGTTCGATGCGGACACCTCAAGCTCGGGCTTCGCCATGAGTGCAACACCCCGCACATCCATCGAATCGGTGCCGATTGATGACGCCAGCTCGAGTGTCGCTTGCTTGTCCCCCTCCTGAGTCGGAGAGAACCGAACTTCGAGTGAGCAGCGCTGCCCCGCCTCGACACGTTCAGGACAGTCACTGCGCAGCTGGAACTCGGCCGCCGCAGCGCCGACCAGACGTATCGAATCAACCCGAAGCACGCCTTTTCCGGTGTTTCGTAGCGTGAGGGTTCTCGGCTCCGTGACAGTGCACAGGTACTTCCGGGGAAACTTGATTGCACTGGGCGACCATGTCACCTTCGGCGCCACACCTACGCCGCTCAGCGCGACCGTCTCAACGCCTGCAGAGGTTTCGACCCTCAGCGCTGCGTTGTGGGCGATCGCTGCAATGGGCAGAAAATCGACGAGTACTCGGCAGCGTGCGGCAGCGACAACCTCGCCACTGCACTCGCTGCGAAAGGAAAACTGACTCGCCTGAGTGCCCTGCAAGATCAGAGAACGAACCAGTAACGAGCCGCCGCCCCGATTGGAGACAAAAATCTCTCGGGTAACCCGTACGTCAGTGCCTTGGGATCCAAAGCCCAGCCGCAAACTTGACACCACGAGACGCGGTGTCGTAGCGGTTGTCGACGCCGGCAGTTGCGACGTCGCCCACGCCGCCAGAGCGGCGACGAGCAGCAGCAACGGGATCGCAGGACGACGCCAATTGGTGGAGATATTCACGGCGCCCTTACCCGGAAACGACGTAAGCCGAGTTTACCGTCGCGCATGCATACCCGCAAAGATTCGTCATCCCCCGCTGTTATTCCGGTTATCGGCCCGACCGCCCAAAAGAAGAGGGCCCTCAAGAACTCCCGATAACCGATCGGCAGGGTGTTTTTTCCCATGGCAAGTGATAGGTTTTGATCAATGTCAAAATTCACCCCAGCCGTCCTGCCAGCGTTCTTTCGGCCGTGGCCCTCGGCGTCCCTCATCCGCCTCGGGCAGGACTACGACGGCGGCTATCTCATCGACGAGCGCGACATCGCAGCGTCGACGGCGCTACTGAGCTTTGGATTGAATGACGACTGGAGTTTCGAGCGGGATTTCCTGAGCCGGCGACCGGTGCCGTTGCACGCCTACGACGCCACGCTCATGCCCCGCTACCTCTTTAAACGCCTTTGGCGCTCCCTCAACCGACTGAAGCCTCACGAGATCGCGGGCAGCGTGCAGAGCCTGTTCGACTACCCGCGGTTCTTCTCCGGCGATCGCCGTCACTTTCGGACTTACGTGGGGCTTGATGGGGTGGCGGGCTACGTGCCCTTCTCCGGCGTCATGCGCACGCTCGATGAGACGCTGCGCGGCGAGCGGGGGGTGTTCGTTAAGATCGACATCGAGGGCTCGGAGTACCGCATCCTCGACGAACTCCGCGAACATGCCGGTCGTTTCTCAGGACTCGCCATCGAGTTCCACGACGTGGATATCCATATGGCCGCCCTCGAACGGTTCGTGAATCGCTTGCCCCTCAAACTGGTGCACGTGCACGCCAACAATCACGCCATCGTCAACGGCCGTCGCACGCCGCTGGTCATTGAGTGCACCTTCAGCGCCAGCACGCCCGATGGCGAGCCGGGCACAGCAGCACTTCCTCACGCACTCGACATGCCGAACAAACGCAATCGGGCTGAGATCGCCATCACCTTTGCCTGAACGCAGGGCGCCTCCACCCCAACGACGGACCACACTCCATGCGCACACTGCTTGCTTTGGTGCTGCTCTGCGCCAGTTCGACCCTCACTCTCGCCGCCGGGGTTGCCAAAGACACCCCGACGCCAGATGCCACGCGCGCGGTCGAAATGACCTTTCTGAAATCACTGCCTGGGCAGCGGGATGATCTCAGGAAGTTCATCATTGCCAATTGGTTTGCGATGGATCGAATCGCCCAATCGCGCGGTCTGATCCATGACTACAAGGTATTCGACTCGGGTAACGACGAGGATCCCTGGAATGTCCTCGTCTCGACCACCTACACCAACGCGGCAGGCTATGCCGGCATCGCCGAAGAGTTCGAAAAAATCCGCCGGGAACATCAGACGCTGGCCGTCGATGGAAAGAGCCTGAAGGAACTCGGCACGGTCGTGGCGTCGGTCACCGTGTACGAGAATCCGGCGGAAGTTATAGGCGCACTCGGTCCTGCTACAAAGGGGCCGTGAAGCGAACGGGCGCCGCTACCGCCCACATTCGAGCGACTGGGACCATTAAGGTACGTCGATCATGTCATCGAGGAGTGCCCCACCTCCGGATCGCCCTTATGCGGCTCGCGCGCCACCAACGTAAAAAACGCGCCGATATAACCTAGAACCCGATTCACCGTTTGCGTTCAACGTCACCCGTCAACACGAGGCACTCGAATCGTGCCGCGGAGGTAGAGCTTGGCCGTGCCCGCAAAGCGCACACGCTCGCCGTGATCCTCACAATGCAGCGTACCGCCGCGCGCGGACAGCTGGCGGGCGAGCAACTTCTTCTTGCCGAGTTTCGCCGCCCAAAACGGAATCAGCGTCGAATGCGATGAGCCTGTGACCGGGTCCTCATCGACGCCCGCCATCGGCGCGAAAT
>JBJTBK010000091.1:0-4501 GCA_046091245.1 Nevskiaceae bacterium
TGCCGAAGTCATGACCCGATGGGCCATGGGTGTCGAATACGACGGCACCCACTTCTGCGGTTGGCAACAACAGCCGCAACTGCGCACCGTACAAGGCGAACTCGAACGCGCACTCTCGCTCGTTGCGGATCAGACCCTCGCGGCAGTTTGCGGTGGGCGCACCGATGCAGGTGTGCATGCGCAAGGGCAGGTGGCGCATTTCGATACCGATGTCCGTCGCTCGATGCGAGCCTGGTTACTCGGCACGAACGCGCATCTGCCGCGGCAGGCGAGTGTGAGTTGGGTGCGCCCGGTGCCGCCGTTCTTTCATGCGCGCTACAGCGCGCTGCGTCGTCATTATCGATACAGCATCCTCAATCGCCCCGCACGCAGCGCGATTCACGAGGGCCGAACCACATGGATTCACGCGCCGCTCGATATTGAGCGCATGCAGGCAGGGGCCCTGCCTCTGCTCGGCGAACATGACTTCAGTGCGTTCCGGGCTGCAGAGTGTCAATCGAACTCGCCGATCCGCCGCGTCGATCGACTGCAGATCGAGCGCCGTGGCGAGCTCGTGCACATCGACATCGCGGCCAACGCCTTCCTGCACCACATGGTGCGCAACATCGCGGGGCTACTGATCGAGGTCGGCCGCGGCGAGCGCAGCCCTGAAGCGGTGAAAACGCTGCTCGAGGGGCGAGATCGCCGGGTGAATGCGCCCACGGCCCCGGCTGAGGGTCTCGCCCTGCGGCACATCGAGTATCCCGCGGCTTTCCGCCTGCCTGATCCGGTATATTCCTGACCCTATGGCTTGGTTCGAAAAAATCGTCCCCTCGCGCATCAAGACCGAACGCCGTTCGCGCTCGGTGCCCGAAGGGTTGTGGATCAAATGCGCGGTGTGCGATGCGCCGCTCTATCGCGCCGAACTCGAGCGCAATCAGCACGTGTGCCCCAAGTGCGGGCACCACATGCGCATCGGCGCCCGCGAGCGACTCAGTCGCTTTCTCGATACGGGCACCGGCACCGAAGTGGGTGCCGGTGTCAGCCCGCAGGATCCGCTGAAGTTCCGAGACAGCAAGCGCTACAAAGATCGCCTCGTCGCCGCACAAAAGAGCACGGGCGAGAAAGACGCCATGGTCGTGATGGCCGGCACGCTCGAGGGCATGCCGGTGGTGGCCGCGGCGTTCGAGTTCCAGTTTCTGGGTGGCTCGATGGGCTCGGTGGTGGGCGAGCGTTTTCAGCGCGGCGTCGATGAAGCCATCGCGCGCCGTGCGCCTTTCTTGTGTTTCTCGGCGAGCGGCGGGGCTCGCATGCAGGAGGCTTTGCTCTCGCTGCTGCAGATGGCGAAGACAAGCGCTGCGCTCACGCGTCTGGCGGCCGAGGGGCTGCCGTTCATTTCTGTGCTCACGGACCCCACGACCGGCGGCGTGTCGGCGAGCCTTGCGATGCTCGGCGATCTCAATGTTGCTGAACCCAAGGCGCTGATTGGTTTCGCAGGGCCGCGCGTGATCCAGCAAACCGTGCGCGAGACGCTGCCCGAGGGTTTTCAGCGTAGCGAGTTCCTGCTCGAGCACGGCGTGATCGACATGATCGTCGATCGCCGCGAGTTGCGAGCGCAGTTGGCGCAGTCGCTGCGCATGTTGCTGCGCCAGCCGGCGGCGGTGGCGCCTGATGCGTCTGCGGCGATGCCCGACGCGGCTGCGGCTGCGCCCGATGCGCCCGCTGGCTGACTGGCTCGCGCACCAGCAGGCGCAGCACCCCCACGCGATCGAACTCGGTCTTGAGCGCGTACGCGAGGTCGCGGCGCGTCTGTCGTTGCTGCCGTGGCGGATCCCGACGGTGCTCGTCGCCGGTACGAACGGCAAAGGCTCGCCGGTGGCCGGGCTCACGGCGCTCGCGCGGGCGAGTGGTCTGCGAGTCGGCACCTACACCTCGCCGCATCTGCAGCATTACAACGAGCGCATCGCGATCGTTGGAGCCCCAGTGGCCGATGCGCTGTTGGTCGAAGCCTTCTAGCGCATCGTGCGGGCGCGCGGCACGCTGCCCATGACTTTCTTTGAGTTCGGCTGGGTCGCAGCGTATCTGGTGTTTGCCATGCAGCACGTGGAGGTCGCCATGGTCGAGGTTGGCCTTGGCGGTCGGCTCGATGCCACGAATATCATTGATGCCGATGTCGCCGTGATCACCTCCATCGGTCTGGATCACACGGATTGGCTCGGCCCCACGGTCGAGCACATCGGTCGCGAGAAGGCCGGTATCTGTCGTGCGGGGCACCCCGTGATCCTCGGCATGCCGCCCTGGCCTGCGAGCGTGCGCGAGGTCATCGCCCCCCTCGGCTGCCCGGTTCGCGAACTCGGTGTCGATTTCGAGCCGCTCTCCTGCCTCGTGGGTCCCGCTCGTCCGGCCAATGGCGCTGCCGCGCTCGCAGCGTTTGAGACCTTGCTTGAGCGCCGTGCGGATCTCGTGCCTCGGCAGCGCCTTGATCGCGAGACCTGCCTCGAAGTACTGCAGCCCGCGGCGCCGCGCGGACGCTTCCAGCGACTGCACCACGAGGGCTGCGAGAGGATATTGGATGTGGCGCACAACGCGGACTCCGCACGGGTGCTCGCCGAGTCATTGAGTCGCTTGCCGCCCGCCCGCACCTTGGGCGTGGTCGGTATTCTGGGCGATAAGGACGCGACCGCGATCGGCGAGTCGCTCGCGCCCGTGATCGATGAGTGGGTGCTGTGTGGTCTCGAGGGCGCGCGCGGCTGCGATG
Source organism: Nevskiaceae bacterium (assembly GCA_046091245.1). Classification (GTDB taxonomy): domain Bacteria; phylum Pseudomonadota; class Gammaproteobacteria; order Steroidobacterales; family Steroidobacteraceae; genus UBA964. The sequence continues at coordinate 2,738 of JBJTBK010000091.1, forward strand.
CCGAGACCCTGCGCTCACGCTTGCCGGCGACCGTGCACAGCGTTGCGCTCGTCGCCGATGTGGCGGAGGGCTGCGCCACGGCCTGCGCGCTCGCTGAGCCCGGCAGCCGCGTCATCGTGTTTGGCTCGTTTCATGTGGTCGGGCCGGCGCTCGACTGGCTTCGGATATAATCCCTCGCTTGGATACCGCGCTGAAACATCGCCTCACCGGCGCCGTGATACTCGTGCTGCTGGCGGTCGCCTTGCTGCCGGAGTTGCTCACGGGGTCGGGCCGCACAGCGCGCCCGAGCGCACTGTTGCCGAGCGAGGGCGGTGGCGCCCCCGAGCGCAGTATCGATATCGACCTCACCGAGGCCGCCCGCGCACCGGCGGGCGCCACACCGAGTCCTGCACCTGCGCCGGCACCCGCCCCCGCACCGATCGCATTGCCGACCCCACCTGCGGTGATGGAGGCGGCCCCGGCGCCGGCCACGACGCCGCCGCCGGTGGCCGAGGCGCCGGCCCCCGCCCAGGCCGCGCCTACGGGCACGTACTTTGTGCAGCTCGGCGTATTCGTCAATCGCGCGAGTGCCGATCGACTCGAACGCACCTTGCGTCGCCAAGGCTTCACGCCGATCGTCAAGGAGGTCACGGCCTCCGGCAAGCGCATGTACCGCGTGCGAGTGGGCCCTGAAGTCGACCGCGCTGCGGCAAACGCATTGCTCAAACGCTTGAGCGAAGCCGGCCACAAGGGCTCGGTGGTCAAGTAGAATCGCGCACCATGACGGTGCTCGATTACCTCATCATCGCGGTCTTTCTCGCTTTCGCGATGTGGGGTCTGGTGCGCGGTCTCGTTGCCGAGATTTTCAGTCTTCTCGCCTGGGTCGCAGCGCTCTTCTTTGGCGCTCGCTATGGTGAGCTCGCCGCGCCCTTGGTCGAGTGGCTCGAGTCCCCCAAGCACCGCACGATTGCTGCCTGTCTGCTCGTCGGCATCAGTGCGTACATCATCGTCTCGGTGATCGGCGCACTACTGAGCAAGACCATCAAGAGTTCCATCTTCGCACCCATCAATCGCATGCTCGGGCTGCTCTTTGGCGTGGCGCGCGGCTGCATCGTCGTCGGTGTGGCCGTGCTGCTCGGTTTGCAGTTCGGGCTGCAGGACGCCACGTGGTGGAAGTCCGCGCGGCTTCGTCCCGTGGCGCTCACCGCGGCGGACATCATCGACTCAGTCATCGACTTCGTGCCGCTCATGCGCAAGCAAGAGCTGCTCGATCTGCCCAAACTGCCGCTCTGACGCGGCGAGGGACACTACATGTGCGGCATTGCAGGCATCGTTGGTACCGGTCCCGTTAATCAAAGATTGTATGACGCGTTGACGATCTTGCAGCACCGCGGGCAAGACGCCGCGGGCATCGTCACGGCCGTCGAGGGGCTGGTCTCCATGCGCAAGGGCTCCGGGCTCGTGCGCGATGTGTTCAGTCAGCAGGACATGCTGGAGCTGCGCGGCAATATCGGCATTGGCCATGTGCGCTATCCCACCGCCGGGTGCGACAGCGCCTCGGAGGCGCAGCCCTTTTACGTCAACGCGCCCTACGGCCTGGTTCTCGGCCACAACGGCAATCTCACCAATGCCGCGGAACTTGCCGATGTGCTGATCCGCGAAGAGCGTCGGCACCTCAACACGAGTTCAGACTCCGAGGTGCTGCTCAACGTGCTCGCCTCCGAGTTGCAGCGCGTCGGCACACCGCGGGTTACAGCCGCGGACGTGTTCGCAGCCGTCAGTGCC
>JBJTBK010000092.1:0-19525 GCA_046091245.1 Nevskiaceae bacterium
TCGTACCGACGTCGGACACTTCCCGAGCCCTGTTGCAGGTGGAACTGCCACCCGGCGCCCGCCTTGCCGACTCGCTCGAGGTTGCGCGCGAAGTACGCGCGCGCCTGCGCAGTGGCGTGCCGGAGGTCGAGTCCATCTTCACCAAGATTGGTGCGGGCGGTGGCGAGACGAGGGGTGGCGGGCTGAGTTTTCCCGAGGCGCGCAAGGTCGATTTAACGCTGAAGTTCCGCGACGATCGCAAGCGCAGTAGCGCCGAGCTCGAAAACGCAGTGCGCGAGCGACTGCGTGACCTGCCGGGCGTGCGTATTGGATTTGCCGCCGGGGGCCCGGGCGATCGGCTGACGCTCGTCATCGCCGGGCGTGATTCCGAGCAACTGTCCATCACCTCGCGTGATCTCGCAGCGGCGATCCGCACCGTGCCGGGTATCGGCTCGGTGAGTACCTCGGCCGCCTTGCTGCGCCCAGAGATCGTTATCCGCCCCGACCCCGCACGTGCGGCTGACCTTGGCGTGTCCACCGTCGACATCGCCGATGCGGCACGCATCGCCACTAGCGGGGATGTGCGACAGCGCCTCGCCACACTGAATCTCGCTGAGCGTCAGGTACCTATCCGCGTGCAATTGGCCGGCGCATCGCTGGCCGATCCTGCGGTGTTGAGCCAGCTGCGTGTGCCGGGCAAGAATGGCCCTGTGCCGCTGTCGGCGGTAGCGGAGATCACCGAGAGCAGTGGGCCCGCGCGCATCGACCGATTGAATCGTGAGCGCAACGTGACGGTGTCCGCCGAGCTTAACGGCTTACCACTCGGCGATGTGATGGGTCGAGTCAATCGCATGCCCGCGGTGCAGAACATGCCACCGGGCGTGCGGATCGTGCCGGCCGGTGATTCCGAGGCGTTCGTCGAGTTGTTCGTGGGCTTTGCGCTCGCGCTGCTGGCGGGAATCCTGTCGGTTTACCTCGTGCTGTTGCTGCTCTTTCACAGCGCGACGCAGCCGCTGGTCATTCTCGCTGCAGTGCCGCTCTGTGGCGGAGGCGCGTTTGGGTTGCTGCTGCTGACCAACAACTCGCTGTCGCTACCCTCATTGATTGGCTTATTGTTGCTCAACGGTATCGCTGTCAAGAATTCGATCCTGATCGTCGATTACGCGATTTTGGGCGAAGCCGCCGGCATGAATCGGCATGACGCGCTGATCGACGCCTGCCGCAAGCGCGCAAGGCCAGTGATTATGACCACCCTCGCCATGGGCGCGGGTATGCTGCCGATCGCGCTCGGGCTTGGGGCGGATGGCAACTTCCGCACCCCGCTTGGCGTATCGGTGATCGGTGGGCTCATCACCTCGACGTTGCTGTCACTTGTTGTGGTGCCGGCGGCTTACTCGCTTGTGGCTGAAGTCACCGAGAAGTATTTGCGACCGCTCCTCAACCGGGTGCTGCATCCGAGCGCTGCGGTCCACTCAAAGTAAATCGCGCAGCCGAAAGTACAGCATCGCCAAAACCAGGGCGGGGCGACGCAGCCAATCACCGCCGACGAAATCGCTGTGCGGAATGCGGGCGAAGACATCAAAACGCTCGCTGGAGCCGGCGATGGCTTCGGCCAGCAGTTTGCCGGCAATGCCCGTCAGAGCGATGCCGTGACCCGAGAATCCCTGTAGGAAGTGCGCACCCTCGAGACGCCCGAAGTGAGGTGCGCGATTTTGTGTGATGTCGACGTAGCCGCCCCAGGCGTGCTCGATCGCCACATCCGCCAGTTGCGGGAATACGTTGAGCATCCGCTCGCGCGCGCTGTGCCGAGCGCTATGTAGATCGAAGCCCGAGTAGCTCACCGGACCGCCGAACAGCAGCCGATGGTCCGCTGAGCGGCGAAAATAGTTGAGGATCCAGTTGATGTCGCTTACGGCCGCGTTGTTGCGAATCAATGCGGCGGCCCGCTCGGCGCCGAGAGGCTCGGTGGCGACAATGTAGGTGCCTACGCCCATGATCTTGCGGGCGAGTGGTGGTGCGAATGCGCCTAGCCATGCGTTGCCGCACAGCGCGAGTTCCTGACAGTGCAACTGGCCTGCAGCGGTGCGCACCTCGAAGCCGCGGGAGCCGCCCCGGGTGAGGGGAGTGTAGGAGAGGGCGCGAGAGCCCTCGTAGATCTGCACGCCTGCCTGCTCGGCGGCCGCGGCCAGACCCTGCGTGTACCTGAGTGGATGGAGGTGTCCGCCCTGACTGTCGAAGGTGCCAGCGAGGTAGCGATCCGAGGCGATAGTCTCACGGAGCTCATCACGCTCGACCATGCGGACACTCGGGTAGTCGAGCGAGCGATGTAGGAACTCGACTTCCTCGCGCAACTCGCGCGCCTGACGCGGCTTGAGCGCCACGTGCATCTGCCCGGCAACGTAGTCACAGTCGATGGCATGTCGCGCGATCAGTTCGCGTTGCCAGCGTAGGCCCTCCACCGACACGTCCCACACGCGGCGCGCATCGGCGGCGCCGATGAGGCGTTCGAGTTTGGCGTGGCCGCAGGCGACGCCCGCAATCGCCTGCGCGCCGCTGCGACCGGAGGCACCCCAGCCGATGCGCTCGGCCTCGAGCAACACCACCCGATCGCCGCGCTCGGCTAACTGCAGTGCCGTCGAGCAGCCGGCGATCCCGCCACCCACCACGCACACATCGGCGCGATGACTGCCGCGCAGTGCCGGTCGAATCGGTGGCGTGCCGGCGGTCGCCGAGTACCACGAGTCGATGTGACTTGGAGGACTCAGATGGCCCCCATGTACCAGTCGACCTCGAGGGGGGTGACGTGAGAGTGAAATTCCTCGAGCTCACACTGTTTGACGGTGTCGTACAGCCGGCAAAACGGCTTGCCGAGGTAAGCGGCTGCAAACTCGCTCGCCCGGAAGCGCTCGAGGGCGGTTGGCCAATGAATCGGCAGGGGCTCGCCCTGCTGACGGTAGGCGTTGCCGAGCAGCGCGGGCGGTGGCTCCATTCCCTGCGAAATGCCGTAGTGGATGCCGGCCAGCATCCAGGCCACCACCAGATAGGGGTTGGCGTCGGCCCCGGCCAAGCGATGCTCGATGCGGCGGTTGCGCGCATCGCTCAGCGGGATGCGAACGGCTGAGCCGCGATTGTTGATCGACCAGGAGGACATCATCGGGACATACGCCTCCGGTCTGAAGCGGCGATACGAGTTCGGTCCCGGCGCGCAGACCGCCATGCCTTCGCCCAAGGTGGCGAGCACCCCACCGATGGCGTGGCGCAGGGTGGAATTGTCGAGTCGCCCCTCGGTGTCGGCGTCCGGGCAAGCAAAGATGTTCTCGCCGGCCGCGGTCTCCACGCTCGCATGGACGTGCAGACCCGAACCGGCCATATCGCGGTAGGGCTTGGCCATGAAGGTGGCGTCCCAGCCGTACTCGCGGGCGATGGCCCGCACCGCCCGCTTGAAGCGGATTGCCTGATCACAGGCCTGCAGGGCATCGGGTTGGTGGTTGAGATTCACCTCAAACTGCCCTGCGCCGTACTCCGCCAGAGCGCCGGTAACAGGAATGTTTTGGGCTCGACAGACCTCATCTATCTTGGATAAAACTTCTGAATATTCATTAAGATTTGTCATCGAGTTAATCTGGGTTTTGAACTCTCTGCGACCGGCCTTCGGCAGCGGTGGCGGCTGCGGTAACCCGTCGGCGCAGCGCTCACGGTCGACAAAATAGAACTCGTATTCGATGGCCACGACCGGAGTCAGGTTGAGCCGGTGAAACCGGTCGAGCACCTTGACGAGCACATGCCGGGGGTCCCCGAAGAAGGGTCGACCGTCGCTTTCGTACATCGACACTTGCGCCTGCGCGATCCCGCCTTTCACCCAGGGGACGGCAACGAGGGCGCCGGGCAGCGGGCGGCAGGGCCGGTCGGCATCGCCATCGTCAAAACCGAGTCCCGTGGCCTCCGAGGTGCCGCCGCGCACATCGAGGGCGAACATGGACCCGGGTAGCGGCAGGCCGTCGGCAAAGATCTTGGCTAAACCCGCGCGGTCGACGCGTTTGCCGCGCTCGATCGCATTCAGATCTGCCAGAAAGAGGTCGACATGGCGCAGGTCGGGGTGCGCTTGGAGAAAGCGATCAAGCTCAGTTGGGGTCATATGGGGCCTGCCGGAGAGGGGCTGCGTAGGCGGCCACCGGGGGGTCGGAGGATACTCGCCTTATGTGTCATGTCGCAATGTAGTGCTTATAAAACAATCATTTAAATCACTTTCCTAGATCGAGTGCGGGCCATGGCGCCCAAATTTGTGGTCTAATGCTGCAGCGGTTTGAATCATCCGCAACCGCCACTCTCGTATGTCACTGCGTCCCATCATTGGAATTCCTGCCGATCGTCGCATGGTCGGCCCTCACCCGTTTCACATGGTGGGGGAGAAGTACGCTCACGCCATCTCCCGCGCTGCAGGGGCCTTGCCCTGGCTCGTGCCGGTGCTGCCCGAGCCGTTGGATGTTGCCGAGTTGCTCGCTCATCTCGATGGGTTGCTGCTCCCGGGGAGTCCCTCCAACGTTGAGCCCCATCACTACGACGAGGGACCGAGCGAACCGGGGACGCTGCACGACCCGGAACGCGATGCCACAACGCTGCCGCTGATCCGCGCCGCCATCGAGGCCGGTGTGCCTCTGCTCGGGCTCTGCCGCGGGTTTCAGGAGATGAACGTCGCGCTGGGTGGCGCGCTGTGGCAGAAGGTGCACGAGGTTCCGGGTCTGCAGGATCATCGCGAGGACACGACCGCGCCGCTTGATGTGCAGTACGCCCCGGTGCATGAGGTGTACCTTGAGCCCGGCCCGATGCGCGATTGGGCAGGTGGACGCGATCGCATCCGGGTGAACTCCCTGCACGGCCAAGGCGTCAAACGCCTCGCCCCCGGTTTGCGCATCGAGGCGACGGCGCCTGATGGTCTCATCGAGGCGTTCTGTTTACCCGATGCCCCGACCTTCACCCGCGCGGTGCAGTGGCACCCGGAGTGGCGGGTGATGGCCAATGAGTTTTCCGTGGCGCTGTTCACCGCCTTTGGTGAGGCAGCCCGCCCCCGCTCACCCGGCACGGCGGCGCGCTACCGAGGTTAGTGTCATGAGCGATCCGATTTCGACGTTTTTCAAAGAGCACAACATCCAGGAAGTCGAGGCCATTGTTCCGGATATGGCCGGCATCGCGCGAGGCAAGGTCATGCCCGCGCAGAAGTTTCAGGGCGATCAGGGCATGCGCTTGCCGGAGAGCATCTTCCTGCAAACCGTGACCGGGGATTACCCGGAGGAGACCTCGGCCGCAATGAGCCCGGCTGAGATCGACATCGTGCTGAAGCCCGACCCGCGTACGGTGCGCAGGGTACCGTGGACTCCCGAGCCCACGGCCCAGGTCATCCACGACTGCCTCTACAGCGACGGTCGTCGCGTCAAGATGGCGCCGCGCGAAGTGCTCAAGCACGTACTCGACCTGTATGCCCAAAAGGGCTGGGACCCCGTGGTCGCCCCGGAACTCGAGTTCTACCTGGTCGAGCCCAACATCGACGCCGATTATCCGCTGAAGCCGCCGATTGGCCGATCGGGGCGGGCCGAGCCCGGTCGGCAGTCCTACAGCATCGCTGCGGTCAACGAGTTCGACCCGCTGTTCGACGACGTTTACCAATTTTGCGAAGACCAGGACATCGCCATCGATACGCTGATCCATGAGGATGGTCCGGCGCAGATGGAGATCAACCTGCTACATGGCAACGCGCTCGATCTGGCGGATCAGGCCTTCATGTTCAAGCGCACGGCGCGCGAGGCGGCGCTGCGTCACAAAATGTACGCGACTTTCATGGCCAAGCCCCATGCCAAAGAGCCGGGTAGCGCGATGCACATCCACCAAAGCCTCGTTGATGCCAAGACCCGCACGAATATCTTCTCCGCCGCCGATGGCTCGCCGACGCCGCTCTTTTTTGCGCACATCGCCGGCCTGCAGCGCTATCTGCCCGCGGCCATGGCGCTGCTTGCGCCCAATGTGAATTCCTACCGGCGCATCAGCCGCTTTCAGGTGGCACCCATCAACGTGCAGTGGGGCTACGACAATCGCACCGCCGGTTTGCGGGTGCCGATGTCGGGTCCACAGGATCGCCGCGTGGAAAATCGCCTGGCTGGTGCGGATGCCAACCCGTATCTGGCGAGCGCCGCCTCGCTTGCGTGTGGCTACCTCGGCATGGTTCAGGGGCTCTCACCGACCGATCCCATCACCGGCAGTGCGCACGACCTGCCGTTCTCGCTGCCGCGCAGTCTCGATGAGGCGATTCGCTTGCTGCGTGAGTGCGACCCGCTGATCGAGATCCTGGGCGAGTCCTTCGTGTCGGCCTTCACGCTGGTGAAAGAGGCCGAGTACGAAGTCTTCCTGCAGGTCATCAGTTCCTGGGAGCGTGAGCACTTGCTGCTGAACGTGTAGGCACGCAGTACCATGGGCGCATGACTCGTACCGCCGACTGGCAGGCGCTCGACGCCGCCCATTACCTGCACCCGTTCACCGACCATCAGTCGCTCGCTCGCAAGGGCACGCGCGTCATCACCCGCGCCGAGGGTGTTTACCTCTTCGACTCGGAGGGACGGCGCATTCTCGATGGCATGTCGGGTCTGTGGTGTGTGGCGCTGGGTTATGGCCGGCGCGAACTCGCCGAAGCGGCGTATCGGCAGATGCTCAAACTGCCGTACTACAACAGTTTTTTCCAGTGCGCGAACCCACCCGCGATCGAACTGGCCGCGAAGCTGGCCGAGCTCTCGCCGCCGCAGTTCAAGCGCAGTTTCTTCACGAGCTCCGGGAGCGAAGCCAACGACACCTTGGTGCGCATGGTGCGCCGCTATTGGACCCTGCGCGGGCAGCCGCAGCGGCAGGTGATCATCAGTCGCTGGAACGGCTACCACGGCAGCACCATGGCGGGTGCCTCGCTCGGCGGCATGAAAGCCATGCATGCCCAGGGCGGGCTGCCCATCCCGGGCATCGTGCATATCGGTCAGCCCTATAGGTTCGAGTGCGGTGGCGATCTCACGCCCGAAGAATTCGGTCTGCGGGCGGCCCGCGAGCTCGAGCAGAAGATTTTGGAACTCGGCCCCGAGAACGTGGCGGCCTTCATTGGCGAGCCCGTTCAGGGGGCAGGTGGGGTGATCATCCCGCCCGCGAGCTATTGGCCCGAGGTGCAACGCATCGTCGATCGCTACGGCATCCTGCTGGCCTCAGACGAGGTGATCTGCGGGTTCGGGCGGACGGGTCGCTGGTTCGGCTGCGAGTACTACGGCACCCGACCTGACTTCATGACGCTCGCCAAGGCCATCACCTCGGGATATCTGCCCTTGGGTGCGCTCATGGTCAGCGACCGCGTGGCCGACGTGCTGATTGCCGAGGGCGGCGAGTTTGCCCATGGCTATACCTATTCGGGTCATCCGGCCGCCGCCGCCGTGGCCCTCGCCAACCTCGGGATCATGCAGCGCGAGCACATTATTGACCGCGTACGGGAGACGCTGACGCCGTATTGGGCGAAGCGTTGGGCTGAACTCGGTGACCACCCGCTCGTCGGGGAGGCACGATCCTTGGGCCTTTTCGGCGCACTCGAGCTCGTCCCGAGCAAACCGTCCCGGGCGTTTTTCCCAGAGCGGGGCACGGTCGGCACGCGCGCAAGGGACCTCGCCATCGCCAACGGGCTCGTCATGCGGGCCGTCTGGGATACGCTGATCGTGGCGCCGCCGCTCGTGATCCGCGAGTCTGAAATCGACGAACTCATCGACAAGGCGCGTCTGACCTTGGACCAACTGCGTGACGCGCTGCATCGAGATGGGCTGATCTGAGCTCTCCTCGGCCTTTCCCGCACCGCGTCGCTGCGTTATAAAAGGCGGCAGGTGTCCGCCGAGGCATCGTTTCCTGCCCCCTCACCACGCTCAAACAGGGAGAGACCCGCACCATGATCAAATCGGTCCGATCCGCAGCGCTTGCCGTCGCGGTGGCTGCCGCGCTTGTCGGCTGCAGCAGCAGCAAGCCGGTGGAAAAGCTCAACGTCTACAACTGGTCGGACTACATCGACGAGTCCGTCATCACCGACTTCGAAAAAGAAACCGGCATCGATGTGACCTACGATGTCTTCGATTCGAACGAGGTGCTCGAGACCAAGTTGTTGGCGGGCAGCACGGGCTACGACGTCGTGGTGCCGTCGGCCTCGTTTCTTGAGCGGCAGATCAAGGCCGGGATTTTCCAGAAACTCGATAAGGCGCAACTGCCCAACCTGAAGAACCTGGATCCTGAGATCACCGCGCAGATCGCCCGGCACGACCCCGGCAACGAGCACTCGGTCAATTATCTTTGGGGCACTTCGGGCGTAGGCTACAACGTCGGCAAGGTCAAGGAGCGCATGGCCGATGCGCCGGTCGACAGTTTCGCCATGTTCTACGATCCGAAGGTGGTCGCGAAATTTGCCGACTGTGGTGTGTCCATCCTTGATGCGCCTTCAGAGGTGCTCGGTGCCGTGCTCATTTATCTCGGCAAGGATCCGAACAGTGAAAACCCGGAGGATCTGGCAGCGGCCGAGAAGGTGCTGATGTCGATTCGACCCTTCGTCAAGTATGTCCACTCGTCAAAGTACATCGACGATCTGGCGAACGGTGAGATTTGTCTGACGCTCGGTTGGTCGGGCGATGTGCTGCAAGCTCGAGATCGTGCGGCTGAGGCCAAGAACGGCGTTGAGGTCGCGTACAAGATTCCGCGTGAAGGTGCGGTGATGTTCTTCGATATGCTCGCGATCCCGAAGGACGCGAAGAACGTCAAGAACGCGCACATCTTCATCAACTACCTGCTGCGGCCGGATGTGGCTGCGAAGAACACCAACTACGTGAACTTTGCCAACAGCAACGCGGCGTCCACCACCTTGGTCAATCCCGAAGTGTTGAACGACCCGGGTACCTATCCGACGGCCGAGACTAAGCCCAAGCTCAACGTGGATCTGGCTGAGAGCGATGCGTTCACGCAGTTGCTGACGGCGTCTTGGACCCGTTTCAAGGCCGGCAGCTGATCCGCGAGTCATCATCACACCGCGCGGCGGGGTCAGTGCTTCGACCCCGCCGCCGGTTTCACCCGCACAGGGACTGGGGCTTACCGACGTAGGGGAGCAAGATGGCTGAGCGGGTAGTCGATCGACACAATCAATACTTGCGCATCGAAGGGGTCACCAAACGCTTTGGTGATTTCGTCGCCGTCGATAACGTTTCACTGAGCATTTTCAAAGGCGAAATTTTTTGTCTGCTCGGCGGTTCGGGCTGTGGCAAGACGACGCTGCTGCGAATGCTTGCGGGGTTCGAGTCGCCGACATCCGGCCGAATCCTGATCGACGGTCAGGATATGGCGGGAATCCCCCCCTATGAACGCCCCGTCAACATGATGTTTCAATCCTACGCGCTGTTTCCGCACATGACGGTGGCGGCGAACGTGGCGTTTGGTCTTGAGCAAGAGGGTGTGGCGCGAGTCGAAATCGATCGTCGCGTGGGTGAAATGCTCGATATCGTCAAGCTTGGCGAGTTCGCTAAGCGCAAGCCGCATCAGCTCTCGGGTGGTCAGCGCCAGCGGGTGGCACTCGCGCGAGCGCTGGTCAAGAAACCCAAACTTCTGCTGCTCGATGAGCCGCTCGGCGCTCTGGACAAGAAATTACGTGAGCACACGCAGTTTGAGCTGATCAATCTGCAAGAGCAGCTGGGTGTCACCTTCGTGGTCGTTACCCATGATCAAGAGGAAGCGATGACGCTGGCCTCGCGTATCGGGGTGATGAACAAAGGGCAAATTGTGCAGGTTGGTACGCCAACTGAGATTTACGAATTTCCGAATTCACGATTCGTTGCCGATTTCATTGGTTCGGTCAACATGTTCGAGGGCCGGCTGATCGAGGATGAGCCCGGCCACGTGCGCATCCGTTGCGAGGAACTCGATTCCACCGTTTTCGTCAGTCATGGCATCAGTGCGGCACCCGACGCGCGGGTGTTCGTGGCCATTCGACCTGAAAAAATTGAGATGACTCGGGGGCAGTCGGCCGAGGGCGAGAACTGTGTAGGCGGCGTGGTGCGCGAGATCGCTTATATGGGTGATCTGGCTGTCTATTTGGTGCGTCTCGATAGCGGCCGCATGGTACGAGTCACTATCCCGAACATCGAACGCCACGATGAGCGGATCGTGTGGGACGAGCGGGTGCTGCTTCGCTGGCAACCCTCCAGTCCGGTTGTTCTGACCCAGTAGCTCGTCGTGGCGAACGCAACTCCTTCCACCACTTTCTCGGTACTGTCCGCCGGACGCCGACTCGTGGTTGCGGCGCCGTACCTGTGGTTAGTGGTGTTCTTCGCCATTCCCTTCGCGATCGTCTTCAAGATTTCGTTTTCGTACATGGTCACGACTCAGCCGGGCTATGTGCCGCTCTTCGAGTGGATCGAAGAGGCGCAGCGACTGGTGGCCACCTTGAACATCGCCAATTACCAGGTGTTGCTGCAGGACTCGTTATACCTCAGCACGTTTCTCTACTCGCTCAAGGTCGCGGCGATCTCGACGGTGCTGTGCTTGCTGCTGGGCTATCCCATGGCCTACGCCATCGCCCGCTCGGCGCCGACGACACGCAATCTTTTCTTGATGCTGATCATCCTGCCGTTCTGGACCTCGTTCCTGCTTCGCGTCTACGCATGGATCGGGCTACTGAAGACCAACGGTGTGATCAACAATTCGCTGCTGGCACTTGGGATCATTGATCAGCCGCTGGTCTTGCTCTACACGGACTTCGCCGTGTACGTCGGCATCGTCTACTCCTACCTGCCGTTCATGATCCTGCCGCTGTACTCGAATCTCGAAAAACACGATTTGACACTGCTTGAGGCTGCGTCGGATTTGGGCGCGAGGCCGGTCAAGGCGTTCTTCAAGATCACTTTGCCGCTATCGATGCCCGGGATCGTCGCGGGGTGTTTGCTGGTGTTCATTCCCGCGGTCGGCGAGTTTGTCATTCCCTCGCTGCTGGGTCGTACCGATCAGCTGATGATTGGAACCGTGCTGTCCGCGCAGTTCTTCGGTGCACGCAACTGGCCGGTGGCCAGTGCCGTGGCGATCGCCTTGCTGCTATTGCTGTTGTTGCCGATCTTGCTCTTCCAACGGTATCAACAGCGCGAACTCGAGGCGGCACGTCGATGAACGATCGTGGCTGGTTTCGCAAGTCCGTGTTGGGGTTCGGGCTCGCGTTCCTCTACATCCCCATCCTGTCGATGATGTTCTTCTCGTTCAATAATTCACGACTGGTAACGGTGTGGGACGCGGAGAACTCCCCGACGTTACGCTGGTATGTGCGGTTATTTGAAAACGATCAGTTGCTCGGTGCGGCGTGGATTTCCATCAAGATTGCCGCCCTGTCGGCGAGCGGTGCGGCGATCCTCGGTACGCTCGCAGGGCTGGTGCTGACCCGATTCGGCCCGTTCCGCGGCAGGGCGCTATTGTCGGCAATGACGACAGCACCTCTCGTCATGCCTGAAGTCATCATGGGTATCGCCATGTTGCTGCTGTTTGTGGCCTTCGAACAAATGATCGGCTGGCCGGCGGGGCGCGGGTTGGTGACCATCACGATCGCTCACGTCACTTTCACCATGGCCTATGTCACGGTGGTCGTCCAATCGCGTCTCGCCGGTTTCGATGACGCCTTGGAGGAGGCGGCGCTTGATCTGGGCGCAAAACCGGTTACGGTATTCTTCAAGATCACTTTGCCATTGATCATGCCCGCGATCGTCTCGGGATGGCTCTTGGCCTTTACGTTGTCGTGGGACGATGTGGTGATTTCTCAGTTCGTCTCCGGCCCTGGGTCCTCCACTCTGCCCATGGAGATCTTCTCGCGGGTACGCCGTGGCGTGAGCCCAGACATCAACGCGCTCGCCACCATCATGGTCCTCATCGTCGCGACGGGGGTGGTGGCCTCCACGATCTGGATGAAGCGTCAGGAGCGCAAACGACTGCTCGAAGAGCAGATGGCGCGCAGCGACATTCCATGAGGTATCGCAACCGATGACGCGCAGCATAGGTATCGATGTCGGCGGTTCGACCCTCCGTGTCGCCGAGGTGGATTTGCTCTCCGGTCACGCGGAGGAGGGCATGCAGAGTATTCCGATGCCGGCGGGCGCGCGGCCTGACGAGGTTATCGGCGTGCTCGCGCGCGCCGTTGAGCGCTATCAGCCAGAGCTGCCGGTGGGACTCGCATTTCCCACCGTGGCTCAGCACGGGCATGCACGGACTGCCGCAAATGTACACGACTCGTGGATCGGTCTTGACGTGCAGCGCGAGTTCGCGCGGCGCTGTCATCGATCGGTGGTGTTTCTCAATGACGCCGATGCGGCGGGCGTCGCCGAGATGCATTTTGGTGCCGGTCGACAACTGGCGGTTGAGATGGCGGCGGGTGGTGCGGCGGCGCGCCGAGTGGTGGTGCTGACGTTCGGCACGGGGATCGGCAGCGCGCTGTTTGTCGATGGCGCCTTGTGGCCGAATACGGAGCTGGGTCATCTGATGCTGCCGGGTGTCGCGGATGTCGATGGCGAGGGCTACGCCGCGGCAAGCGTGCGCACGCGACTCGCGCTCGATTGGCCGGCGTGGACGCAGCGGGTCAATCGTTATCTACACGAGTTGCATCGACTGCTGTGGCCGGACGTGTTCATCCTCGGCGGTGCGGTCAGCGAACGGGCGGAGGAATGGATGCCGCTGCTCGAGAGTCCCGCGCGACTGCTACCTGCGGCACTGCGTGGTCATGCCGGCGTCGTGGGCGCCGCGTGGGCGGCGGCAACCGATAGAATCGCTCAATGAAGTTCGACAATCCTCGACCCGAAACACAGGTTAATCATCCCCCCGAGATCGAGACGCCCGAAGATAATCGGCCACTCAATCTCCCGATCTATCAGAACGTCAAATGGCAGACCGACAGCGTGGACGAAAGTCTGCGGGTGCTGCGCAGGGAACGAGCTGGGTTCTTCTACTCCCGAGTCGGCAACCCCTCGGTACGCCAACTTGAACTGATGCTCGCGCAGTTGCAGGGTCGAAGCAGTTGTCTCGCCTCGGCTTCGGGTGTCAATGCCATCGCGCAGTGCTTGTTGTCGTTGACGCGGGCGGGCGATCACATCGTGTTCTTCATTGAAGGCTACAGCCCGACACGGCAAATCATCCGCAAGTTGCTGGCCCGCTTCGGTATCACGCACTCGATGCTCTCGATCGACGATCTGCCGGCGCTCGAGCGTGAATTGGCGGCTCGACCGACGCGGTTGGTGTTTTTCGAGTCACCGACCAATCCCGTCAACAAAATCGCGGACATTCCCTCGATTACGGCACTGACGCGGAAGCACGGTGCCCTGACGGTGCTCGACAACACGGCGGCAGGCTTTCACCAGCACGGTCAGTTCGACATCGACGTGTTCATCCACAGTCTCACCAAGTTCACCACCGGCGCGGGCGATGTGATGGGCGGGGCGGTGATTGCCGATGAGTCGCTGATTGGTCCCATGAGGGCCGACTACGCGCTGCTCGGGGCGCAACTCGATGCGTTGTCGGCCTCGCTCATGGTACGCGGCATGAAGACGTACTTCGTGCGCTACCGCACGCAGTCTGCGGCTGCGCTGCAGATTGCCCGTTTTCTCGAAGCACATCCGGCGGTGGCCAAGGTTCGCTATCCCGGCCTCGAGTCACATGCACAGGCTGCTCGAGCGCGCGCACAGATGAGCGACTTCGGCACCGTGATTACCTTCGATTTGCGCGCAGGCTTCGATGCTGGCAGGACGTTCGCCGAGTCACTGCGGCTCTTCGCACGCACGCCAAGCTTCGGGTCAACCGAATCGCTTGTTGTGCCGCCACAGATGATGCAGCCGCGGGATTTCTCGCCTGCCGAGTTGCTGGCCTCTGACATCGGGCTAGGTACCGTGCGCTTATCGATCGGGCTCGAAGATCCGCTCGACTTGCAGACCGATCTCAGTCGTAGCCTCGAGCTCGCCCGGGGCTGACGCTCAAGCGCGCTCGATCGGCAGGGTCAGTCCCAGCCATCGCCCGAGAGCGAGTGCAGGGGTGAGCATCATCCCGGGTACGAAGGCATTACCCAAGGTAGCGCCGCTGCCGAGCACTTCACCCGCAGCATAGAGATTCGGAATCGGCGTGCCATTCTTTCGGGTGACGCGCAGTCGCTCATCGACCGTAACGCCCACCGAGGAGGTCGCCGAGTGACCGAGGTGGGTCACGGCATAGTACGGCCCTTGGGAAATGGGCCGTGGCAGATGCTTGCGACCCAAGCTGTCTTGACCCTGCGCCACCGCCGCGTTGTATTGCTCGATACTGGCTCGTAGACCCGCTCCGTCGATGCGCGTCTTGACGGCGAGTTCGTCAATCGACTCGGCGCGATGAAACATCGGGTGGGTGTTGAAGTGAGCGAGGAATTTCTCCTTGCTCCAGTCGGGAATCTGCTGTGGCGCAGCATCAAGAATCGCCTGATCAAAGACAATTTGATACTGCAGCTGTGGCTGCTCGAGCAGGGCTTGCTCGCGTTGGTTCGTCAGGGGTTCATCTTCGCGAATGAATCGCTTGCCGGCATTGTTGACCCAGATTTCCCATGGCAGGCGTCGTTGTGGCACGGTGTTGAAACGAGCATAGACCGTAGCTGGAAACTGCGCCGCGGTGAGAATCGATCCGGTGCCGGGTCGGTGCAGCTCGTGACCGCGCAGCGCACCACCCACCGCTGTGGCGAGACTCAAGCCATCGCCCAGTGCCTGCGGGTAGGAACCGGCAGAATAGGCGGGCACACCGCTGAGTTCCGCGAACAGACGCGGGTTCATGGCATAGCCGCCACTGGTCAGTAGCACATGACGCGCGCGCACACGCTGCTCCGCGCCCACGCTCGGTTGCACGCGTACGCTCGTGACGGCACCGTTTCGATCCTGTAACAGACCGGTGACTCGAGTTCGCAGCTGCAGGGTGATCTGACCTCCGGTCACGAGCGGCGCGATTTGCGGGCGGATCACATCGAGGATGGCGACGCCTTCCTCTTTGGCCCAAATGTAGCGCGGCGTGTCGTAGGCCTTGCGACCCGGACTATCGCCCGTTACCGGATGCTCGGGCAGGGGCTTAAGGCCCGTATCGAGCAACCAATTGACCGTGTCCGGCGCCTCCGCGGTGGCAAGTCTCACGACGTTCGGATCGGCGCGACCATTGGAGAGGCGCATCGCCTCTTCGAAGTGCTGCTGCGGCGAATCAACGATGCCTTTCGCCCGCTGCGTGTGCGAGCCAGCAGCGCTGATTTGCCCGTTGGCCAGATGCAGCGTGCCGCCAATGTCATCTGCGCGATCGAACATGATGACCCGCGCGCCACGGCGCGCAGCGAACAGCGCTGCCGGCAGGCCTGCAGTGCCGGCACCGATGACGGCGAGATCGTACTTGGTCGAATCTTTGGCCACCGACTCCTCCGTCACACCGGCGAGTGACAGCGCACCGGCTACGCCGATTCCGCCATGGATGAAGGTGCGTCGCTTCACCCGCGCCGCTCCGCACCGAAGATGAACCAACCACCGCTGCCATGGGGCGGCGATGCAAGTTCACCTTTGAGAAAGCGGGCGTAGCGCTCCTCGCCAAACGACGCCGCATCCGGAATGGTGAGTTTGAAGGCATCAGCCGGCAAGAAGCCGGTCGCAGCGCAGAGCGCGAGCGGATCCTGGTCGCGGTACTGGGTGTAGAACGGCTCGTTATTGTTGTGGGTATCCCAGTTCCAAAAGAAGTTCTCGTATTCGCTGACGGACGCTGCATCCGGCAGTTCCATATGCACCATCAGACCGCCGGGGCTGAGCAGGCGATGGCACTCGCGCAGAACGTTGCGCGTGGCCTTGAGCGGAATCTCATGCAGGAAAAAGCTCGAGACAATGAGATCGAAGTGGCCGTCAGGGAAATCGGTGTGCTCGGCGTTCTGCTGACTGAAGTGCACCGCGACGCCCTCATGCTCGGCCAGTGCGTGCCCATAGCGCAGCACTGGCGCGCCGCAGTCGATGCCGTGCGCCTCGCTTTGTGGAAACGCGTTTTTGTACGGCAGCAGGTTCTTGCCCGCCGTCGTACCAAGATCGAGGATGCGACGCGGTGTGAACCCCGGTCGCGTGCGTTGGATCCAGTGGGCGATCGATTCGGCGACGACGCCTGGGCGTTTGCGATAGGGATGCTGACCGGTAAACACTTTGCCGCCGAAACCGACAACAGCGCCTTGTGAGACATCGTCGGCCGTGTGTTCCGCGGTCACCCAGCCGGGCGCGAGATGGACATCGAGCGCGCTGAGATAACGGGGCACCTCGAAGCTCGGATCGAGACGCAATGTGCCGCCCGCCGGGTTGCGCGCGGCCAGATCGCGCGCGAGGTCGATCATCTCGGGCAGGGCGCGTTCGATCGCCGGTTGCACCGACAGGTAGCACATTTCCTGCGCGTTGTAGCGCAGTGTGCTGTACAGGCGATGCAGCGGGTCGGGCTCCATGACGCGCTCGATGTCGCGCCAGCTGGCAGGCTCGGCGGCGCGGGCGCGCAGGGCCGGCGCGACCTCGGATTCGTAATGCCGGCGCACCGCAGCGCGCAGGTCGATGATGGCGTGCTTGCGCAGCATGCTGACGAACGACTGGCGCGCCCGTTCGTCATGCGTCGGGCGGAACAACTCGTCGATATTCGGGGTTGGGATTTCTTCGGCGCGTGCAGCCATGGTGTGTCCTCCGCTGTCGAATCGTATCAGTATGCCTCGCCCCAGTTGGCGGCACGTTGCACGGCAGTCTCGTAGCTGATGCGGCCGTAGGCGAGGATGGCGATGCCGATGGCACCGCCCATGAAACAAACCAACGCCAGACTCGGCGCGATGCCGGTCGGGTAGTTGAACACGGTGTCCGATAGGAAGCCCACGGCGCCCGAACCGACGGCGATGCCGACGAGACCTGTCAGCAGCGTGTACACGGCCACCACTTGACCGCGGAGCTGGTTGGGTGTGACCTGATTGAGTGCGGTTAGCGCAGCTGTGACGGCCCAGGTGGCAAACAGCGAGGTGAACACATGGCCGACAAGCGCCAACTCCGGCGTCGGGGCAAAGCACTTGGCTGTACCGAATACCGCCCAGGCGAGGCACTGCAGCATCATCACGAGGATGGGGCCGTCTTTGCGACCGCGCTTGGCGAGCCAGGTGAGCGCGTAACCTGCCGTAATGGCGCTGATGATGCCGAAGGGAACGCCCACCACGGCCAGTGCGAGCGCGATGCGCTGCGGTTCCCACTCATGCACGCGAACGAACAGCGTCGGGAACCACGCGAGCTGGGCGTTGACGATCATGACGTTCATGATCGTGCCCATCATGACTGCAACGAGCGCAATGCGGTTGGTGGACAGTTCACGCCATAGCGGCAGGAGCGAAATCTTCGATCCGGCGGCGCTCGTCGCACCGCGTCGCTCAGGCTCGCGCAGGGTGAGCGCCATCAGTGCGGCGAGGACGAGGCCGGGGGCACCTACGATGAACAGCACCACCTGCCAATCGCTGAATCGACCGAGAAGCCCGGGCGCCATCGCTTGCACCGAGTCGGCGAGACCAATCGCTACACCCCCGAGCATGTAGGCGATGCCGATCCCGATGGAGCCTCCCATCGCGAACACACCATATGCACGCGGTCGCAGCTTCGGCGGAAAGTAGTCGGCGATCAGCGAGGAGGAAGCCGGTGTGATTGTGGCTTCACCGGCGCCCATGACAACGCGCGAAGAGAACAAATCCCAGAACGACTGGGAGAGTCCACCAGCCCCGGTGGCGAGGCTCCAAATCGCGAGCCCACCGTACACGACCGGTACGCGCTTCCACCGATCGATGAGAAAACCGACCGGCAAGGTGAAGAGACTGTAAAACAACGCAAACGCGAGACCCTGGATGATGCCGTTTTCAGTGTCGGAAAGCTGCAGGTCGGCTTTGATCGGCTTGACGAGCAGACCGATGACGATTCGATCGACTACGCCGAGTGCGTACGACATGACCAGCAGTGCCACGACGTACCACGCGTAAACCGGATTCGGCCAGGGCTTCGCCGGCGCAGTCGCCTCGTTCGAGGGTTGGGCGCTCACGTACTGGATCCGTGTGCGGGATCGCTCGCTGGTACGGCAGCCGTCGGGTGCATGCGGAAGACGCGCTTGAGATATGCATCGCGCCAGGCGTTGCGTTCGGCGTCGACGGTGGGCTGCGGCTGATAGGCCTCGATCGCTTCGCGGGTCACGGGGATGCCGGCATCGAGCAAGCGCTCGACGGTGTCGAGTCGTTCGCGTAACACCGCCACTTCGGTGGTCAACTCGATCAGGAAGGTCATCATCTGATCGCTGGACGGATCATCGAAGAAAACAGGCCGTTTGCCACGAGTGGTGCGGGGCAGGGAGACATCCGTGGGTGCTTTGCTCATGGTTTGGGTAGCATAACGCGTCGCACAGACTTTTCGACGCGGAGGGATGCTCGATGTTCAACACTGCCACGTTTCGGTTGCTGGCTGTATTCGTGTTGGTGATGGGTGTCATCTCGATGCCGACGTCGGCGCAGACGACCGCTGGGGTGACGGCGCCGCAGCCGCAGTTGCTGCGCATACGCATGGCCACCTTCTCCGCGGTCGACCTCGATGCCGTGGAGCGCGATTACGGTCGCTGGCTCGGCTACAAGGTCCGCGAGCGTGGAGTCGTCTCGGTGGCTGTTGCGGCGAGTTGGGGAGCACCGAAGGCGGCAGGGCGCGCCTACCTCTTGATGAGTGCCGATGCGGCGCCGGATGTGTTCATTCGGGCCGTGCAGGCATCCCCCGCTGCCTTGGCCTTGCCGTATCGGCCCTTGCTGACCCACGGCTGGAACGGCATCGAAATCATTGTCGATGATCCGGATGGTCTGTATGCCAAGCTCAAGGATTCGCCGTTCCGCGTGATTGGCGAACCGGCGCCACTCGGGGCCTATCCGAGCATTCGCGCGTTTCAGGTGGTGGGACCGAGTGGCGAGGTGTTGTATCTGACGGCCGAGACAGGCGATCGCAGCCGTTCGCTGCTGCCATTGCCCAACGGTGAAGTCGGCCGGATTTTCATCATGGTGATCGGCGGCCCTGACATCGAGGCGCTGCTCGATTTCTACACGTCCCCGTTTAGTTTGACGCGCAACAAGCCGCGCAGTGTGCCGGTGGGCGTGTTGATTCGTGCTCAATCGCTCGCGCCGGGCACAGGATTGCCGTTGACCACAACGCGCCTCGCCGAGCACGGCAACTTGATCGAGTTCGATGGATATTCCGCCAATGCAGGTCCTCGGGCGGTGCCGGAGGGAGACCTGCCTCTCGGCATCGTTTCGACCAGCTTTTCGGTGCGCAGCATTGCCGCGCTTGCACTCAAGGCCACGACGCACAAAGTAATCACGGCGCCGCAGCGCCTGCCCGGACTCGCTGACGGCGGGGGGGCCCCCGAATACCAGCGTGTCCCCCCCGGCACGGGGGGGGCGGGCCACGACGAGTGGCCCGCCGCGCTC
>JBJTBK010000093.1:0-2996 GCA_046091245.1 Nevskiaceae bacterium
TCAGCTTGTCGATGTCGCGCAGCAGCGCGCCACCGCCCGTGATGACGATGCCGCGATCGGCGACGTCCGAGCCGAGCTCCGGCGGCGTCTGCTCGAGGGCTTGCTTCACCGCGCCAACGATGCCCTGCAGCGGTTCCTGCAGCGCCTCGAGAATTTCGTTGCTGTTGAGCGTGAATGCCCGCGGCACACCTTCGGAGAGGTTGCGGCCCTTGACCGAAATCTCACGGACTACTTGCCCCGGATAGGCAGTGCCGATTTCGATCTTGATGCGCTCCGAGGTGGTTTCACCGATGAGGATGCCGTAGTTGCGACGCACGTAGTTCATGATCGCTTCATCGAAGCGATCGCCTCCGATGCGCGCAGACTGCGCGTAGACGATGCCGTTCAAAGAAATCACGGCCACTTCCGACGTGCCGCCGCCGATGTCGAGCACCATCGAGCCACGCGCTTCCTGTACCGGGAGGCCTGCGCCCACGGCTGCGGCCATCGGTTCGCTGACGATCGCCACGGTGCGCGCACCTGCGCCTTCCGCTGATTCGCGGATCGCGCGCCGCTCGACCTGCGTCGAGCCTACCGGCACGCAGACGAGCACGCGCGGCGAGGGCTTGAGCAGACGGTTGTCGTGCACCTTGCCGATGAAGTACTGAAGCATCTTCTCGGTGTAGGTGAAATCCGCGATCACGCCATCCTTCATCGGGCGTACAGCGGTGATGTTACCGGGCGTTCGGCCGAGCATGTTCTTGGCATCGGCGCCGACGGCGACGATCACCTTACCGCCGCGACTGAAATCGTCTTGCACGGCGACGACGGAGGGTTCGTTGAGCACGATGCCACGATCGCGCACGTAGATGAGTGTGTTGGCCGTACCCAGATCGATCGACAGATCGCTGGAGAAGTAGCCGCGCAAGCGTTTGAACATCGGAGCGGGACCAGCCTTGGAAAGCGGGGGAAAAGGCCCGGCAATTTAACAACCCCCGCGACCTTCCACAAGGCAACGATGATATGATTCGGGGCCCGGTTTAGGCCGGGAATCCCCTTATGACACGCCTACCCGGGGTCGCTCCATGAGCCTCAACCGTGCCGACATCGAAAACATTGCGCGCCTTGCGCGCCTCGAACTCACCGAGACGGAAATCCCGGTCTACGTGGATTCGCTGTCCCGTATCTTCGCCTTCGTGGGCGAACTCGACCGGGCGCCCACCGCGGACATCTCGCCCATGGCGCACCCGCTGCCCGGGCTCGCCCAAAGGCTTCGGCCCGACGAGGTCGCGGAGAGCGACCATCGCGAGCTCTATCAGCGCAATGCACCCCAAGTGGAAGCGGGTCTGTACGTTGTGCCCAAGGTGATCGAATGAGCCTGCCCGCCGCCCCGGCCGCCACCGTCGCCGAGCTCGTTCGCGGTCTTGCGGCCAAGCAGTATTCAAGTGTCGAGCTGACCCGCGCTTACCTGGCTCGGGTGGCCGCCGCTCAGCCTGAGCTCAACGCCTTCATTACCGTTACCGGCGAGGCGGCGCTTGCCGCCGCCGCGCGCGCCGATGAAGACCGCGCCGCCGGGCGCGGTAGCCCGCTCACCGGTGTGCCACTGGCGCACAAGGACATTTTCTGCACCGAAGGCGTGCTCACCACCTGCGGCTCGAAGATGCTGGCGAATTTCGTCTCGCCCTACGACGCCACGGTCGTCGCTGGGTTGCGGCAGGCGGGCATGGTGATGCTCGGCAAGCTCAACATGGACGAATTCGCCATGGGCTCTTCCAACGAGACGAGCTGTTTCGGGCCCGTCCGTAATCCTTGGGACACTGCGCGGGTGCCGGGCGGTTCTTCGGGCGGTTCGGCGGCGGCGGTCGCCGCGCGCATCGCTCCGGCGGCGACTGCCACGGACACGGGTGGCTCGATTCGCCAGCCTGCGGCGCTCTGTGGTGTCACCGGCATCAAGCCCACCTACGGCCGCGTCAGTCGCTACGGCATGATCGCCTTCGCCTCGAGCCTAGATCAGGGCGGCCTGATCACGGTGAGTGCCGAGGACGCCGCCTTGCTGCTCGGGCCGATGTCCGGGTTCGATCCGCGTGACTCGACCAGTGTCGACTCACCGGTGCCCGATTACACCGCTACGCTGTCCGACTCGCTCGAGGGCTTGACCATCGGCCTCGTCAAGGAATTCTTCGACGATGGGCTCGACGCCGAGTGCGGCGCACGGATTCGGGAAGCCATCGCCGTGCTCGAAAAGCAGGGCGCCAAAGTTCGTGAGGTCAGCTGTCCTAACCTCCCGCTGTCGGTGCCGACCTACTACGTGGTGGCTCCCGCGGAGTGTTCATCGAACCTTGCGCGCTTTGATGGCGTGCGGTTTGGTCATCGCTGCGAGTCGCCGAAGAATCTCACCGATCTTTACAGTCGCTCGCGCGGCGAGGGCTTCGGCGCCGAGGTCAAGCGCCGCATCATGACGGGTACCTACGTACTCTCCGCCGGTTACTACGACGCCTACTACCTCAAGGCGCAGCGCGTGCGTCAGCTGATCAGCGCCGATTTCGCCCGCGCGTTCGGCGAGTGCGATCTGCTGCTTGGCCCGACGTCGCCGACTCCAGCGTTCCGCATCGGCGACAAGTGCGACGATCCGATCACGATGTATCTGAATGACATCTACACCATCGGTGCCAACCTCGCAGGGTTGCCGGGCATGTCGCTGCCCTGCGGTTTCGTCGGCGGTTTGCCGGTGGGTCTGCAGCTGATCGGGCCGCATTTTTCCGAGGCGCGCATGCTCAATGCGGCGCACCGTTACCAGATGGAAACCGACTGGCACCTGCGCGTGCCGGCGGCGTTTGCCTGAGGTATCCGCCATGGAATGGGAAACCGTCATCGGCCTCGAAATCCACGCGCAGCTCGCCACGCGCTCAAAGATTTTTTCGGGCTCGGCCACCGCTTATGGCGCCGAGCCGAATACCCAAGCGAATCTGGTCGATCTCGGCTACCCCGGGGTACTGCCCGTGCTCAATGGCGAGGCG
>JBJTBK010000094.1:0-9658 GCA_046091245.1 Nevskiaceae bacterium
CAGCGCGAGCTCGGCAAATTGCAAGCCTTCCTGCAACCGCGCGTGGGTGCCGACCACGAGTCGCGCCGTGCCTAGGGCCACGAGGACCAGGGCGCTGCGTCGCGTTCGCGCTGGTTGTGAGCCGCTGACGAGACTCAGTTCGATGCGGAGCGGCGCACACCACGCGGCTAGATGTCTTTGATGCTGCTCGGCGAGCAGTGCTGGCGGCGCCAGATGCTGCGCCGAATCGCCGATGGTTCAGGGTTTCTGACGCTGCGGTTTTTCCATTTCTCGGCAGCGCAGCAACATGGTCTCGCGCGCGGCCATCGAATTCGTTGTTTCGGCGAAGTGCGCCGCGGTCCGCTGGGTCTTGAGATGGTGCACCCGGAGTATCGACGCATTTTCGATAAGGACTCGGCCCTCGAGGAGTCGCTTACGCCCGTGTATCCGGCCACCGAAGGTGTGAGTCAGGGTCGCTTGCGCGCGTTGATCGGCCAAGCCTTGCGTGAAGTGGAAACCGCTGGCGTGCGCGACTGGCTGCCGGCACCGTTACTCGCTCCGCTCGAGCTACCCGAATTGCGCGATGCGCTGCGTCAATTGCATCGACCACCCGTCGATGTGGAGCTTGAAGAGCTCGAGGCGGGTCGTCACCCGGCGCAGCGGCGCCTCGCCTTCGAAGAGCTGCTGACTCACCAAGTGGTGATGCGGCGACTCCGCGAAACCGCAACGGCCGATCCAGCCTGGCCATTGCAAGATGCCGCAGGCCTCGAAAAACGATTCATCAAAGGACTGCCCTACGCTTTGACCGGTGCACAGCAGCGCGCACTGGCGGACATTGCCCAAGATCTCGGCCGTGATCGCCCCATGGTGCGTCTCGTGCAGGGCGATGTGGGCTGCGGCAAGACAGCCGTGGCGGCCGCGGCAGCGGCGCGGGCGATCGGCAGCGGACACCAAGCGGCTCTGATGGCGCCGACAGAACTGCTCGCCGAGCAGCATCAAAGAAATCTTGCCGCGTGGTTTGCGCCGCTGGGCATCGAAGTGATTCTCGTCAGTGGCTCACAACCAGCGCGAACGCGACGCAGCGCCCTGGAACTCGTGGCCCAAGGCACGGCGCGACTCGTCGTCGGCACCCACGCGCTGTTTCAGGAAGGCGTGCAATTTGCCGATCTCGCGCTCGTCATCGTCGACGAGCAGCACCGATTCGGCGTGCAGCAACGCATGCGGCTGGCCGAAAAAGGCCAGCGCGAGGGCCGCCATCCCCACCAACTCATCATGACCGCCACACCGATCCCGCGGACGTTGGCGATGACGGCTTACGCCGACCTCGATGTATCGGTGATCGACGAGTTACCCCCCGGTCGCACGCCGGTGAAGACCGTGGTGGCACCGGAGACCCGCCGTGATGAAGTCGTCATGCGCATCGACGTCGCCTGCCGCGCTGGGCGCCAAGCGTATTGGGTCTGCCCCTTGATCGAGGAGTCCGAGGAGCTGCGCCATCAAGCCGCCGAGGAGACCGCTGCTGCGCTGGCCGAGGCCTTGCCGCATCTGCGTGTCGGTCTGGTGCACGGGCGCATGCCGCCTGCACAGAAGGATCGCACTATGCTCGAGTTCAAAGCCGGCCAGATCCAGCTGCTCGTAGCGACCACCGTGATCGAGGTAGGCGTCGATGTGCCGAATGCCACACTGATGGTCATCGAGAACGCCGAGCGCATGGGGCTCGCACAGTTGCACCAGCTGCGCGGTCGGGTGGGTCGCGGTGCCCACGAAAGCAGCTGCGTGCTGCTTTACCGCGCCCCGCTCGGCATGCTCTCGCGCGCGCGTCTGAATGCCATCCGCGAGTCCAACGACGGATTCGTGATTGCCCAGCGCGATCTCGAACTGCGCGGGCCCGGCGAATTGCTCGGCACGCGCCAGACCGGGCTCGCACAGATGCGCGTCGCGGATCTCGCCCGAGACGCCGACCTGCTGCCGGAAGTGCAGCGCGCTGCGGAAGTCCTGCTGCGTGAATATCCGGATAGAATCGCGCCCCTCACTTCGCGCTGGATCGGAACGGATGACAGATATGGCCGCATCGGTTGACGTCTCCGCCGCGCCGCTCGCTGCGGTACCGGATTCGGCGATGTGGCTCGATGCGCGTGCACTCAATTGCTACGAGGGCAACGCCGCGCGCCGCTCTTGGTTGCTGACGCCAGGCCTGCTGACACAGCGTATTCGCGAGGCTGCAGGCACGGGCTTTTCGATGCAGGTGCTGCACGAGGCGGCCGTCGGCGGTGAACACATCCGCGAGATCGCAATGAGTGCTGCGGGCGTGCCGTGGCTGTTTGCCCAGACTCGCGTCCCGCGCAGCACGCTCGAGTCGCAAGACTGGTTGTCGCGCATCGGTCGGCAAACGCTTGGTGAGGCACTCGCCACACGCTCGGACATCAGCAGGGCGCCGTTTCGCTATGCGCTGCTGACCGCCGATGCGGGCGTCGTCGCACGTGCGCTGCAGACGGCAGCACTACCGCCACAGACCTTGTGGGTGCGGCACTCGGCGTTTGCTGTGGGTGGCGCGCCGTTTGACCTGTACGAAGTGTTCCTGCCGCAGATGGGGCGTACGTCGTCATGACCGGCTTACAACGGCGGCTGCGCGAGTATGTGCTCCTGACGCGCCTCGATCGGCCGATCGGCCTTTTGCTTCTGCTGTGGCCCGTGCTGTGGGCCCTGTGGCTCGCGAGTAATGGACCCCCTGAGCCGAAGCTGCTGGTGATTTTTGTGCTCGGTACCGTACTCACTCGCTCGGCTGGCTGCATCGTCAATGATTTGGCCGATCGGGACTTCGATCCGCACGTCAGTCGCACACATACGCGGCCGCTCGCCGCCCGGCGCATCTCTCCGCATGAGGCCGTAGCGCTGTTCGTGGTGCTGTCGCTGCTC
This sequence comes from Nevskiaceae bacterium, assembly GCA_046091245.1. Lineage (GTDB taxonomy): Bacteria > Pseudomonadota > Gammaproteobacteria > Steroidobacterales > Steroidobacteraceae > UBA964. Next base: position 2,896 of record JBJTBK010000094.1, read on the forward strand.
GCCTTCGCTCTCGTCTGGCAGCTTGATCCGCGCACGATCGCACTGTCGGTCATTGCCCTCGTGCTGATGTTGACGTACCCGCTGTTCAAGCGCTTCTTTCCGGCGCCGCAGGCGTATCTCGGTCTCGCGTTTGGCTGGGGCGTACCCATGGCCTACATGGCGACGCAAGGCGCAATACCGCTCGAGGGTTGGCAGCTGTTCGTCGCCGCGGTGATCTGGGCCGTGATCTATGACACCTTCTATGCCATGGTCGATCGCCCCGACGATTTGAAGCTCGGCTTGAAGTCGAGTGCCATTTTGTTTGGCAAGGCAGACCTCGCCATCATCGCGCTATGTCAGTGCACCATGCTGGGGCTGCTCGCGGTGGTAGGCATCAACAGAGATCTTGGCGTGTTTTATTTCTTTGGACTTGTTGCTGCGGCAGCGTTGTTTACCAAGCAGTTGTGGAGCAGCCGGCGGCGCGAGCCGGCTGCCTGCTTCAAAGCGTTTCTCGACAATAATTACGTCGGCTTCGCCATTTTTGTCGGCATCGCCCTCGACACCGTCCAGCACTGAAGATCCTCTGCATCGCTGAATGCAGCGGCCGCAGACTGAAGCGTAGCGCCCGTGGTCAGCACGTCATCGAGTAACACGATGCGCCGACCCGACTCGGGTCGCATCGCGCGGCCACGCGGCGTCAACGCAAACGCAGCTTGCACGTTGCGGCGTCGCTCAGCGGCAGGCAATGACGTTTGCGCCGCCGTTGAGCGGCAGCGCATCAGCCACTTCTCCTGCACTGGCACGCCGAGCCAAGCGGCAAGCTCGCGCGCCAATCGACTCGCCTGATTGAATCCCCGCTCACGTAATCGTTGCGCATGCAGCGGGACGGGCACGATGCATTGCGGCGCAATACCGCTGAGCGCAATACCGGCCGCACACAGGGCGCCCAGCACCCGCGCAGGCCGCAGGTCGCCGCGGAATTTCAGGGCGCGCAGATCCTCGTCGATGGGTGTTTGATAAGCGAATACGGCCCTCGCCTCAGCGCGCTCGGCGCGATCAACGCCATCGGCGCCAACCCCGGCAAACGGGAGCCATGGCAGCGTCATGAGGCAAGCCTCGCACAGATCGATCGCGCCAAGATCGCCTCGGCCACCACAATAAATACAGCGCGCGCCGACACACACGAACGTCCACCGCCGACGCCACGGCAAAGGGTGGCGGCGCAGCCACGCTGCCGCGTCTGAGGCGATTGTCGACTGTTGGCCTTGATACAAGTTGACAATCTCCCGTTCGTTGCCGACCATGCCGCGCGACAGGCCGAAAGGCTGCCCGGCACCTGTGCCGGCCGGCACGGCCCAAATCCCGCGGAAACGACGGAAAACATCATGGCCACACCCGCTAGCGCCCCCACCACCGACCTGCGCCACGACTGGAGCGTCGAAAAGGTCGAGGCCCTATTCGCGCTGCCCTTTCAAGACCTGCTGTTCGAGGCGCAGCAACTGCACCGTCAGCATCAGCAGCCGAATGCCGTGCAGATGAGCACCCTGTTGTCGGTGAAGACCGGCGCCTGCCCGGAGGACTGTGCCTACTGCCCGCAAAGCATCCGCTATGACACGGGGCTCGATCGCGAGGCGCTGCTGGCAGTCGCTGACGTGGCCGAGCGCGCCAAGGCGGCGCGCGCAGCGGGTGCCACGCGCTTTTGCATGGGCGCCGCATGGCGCTCGCCAAAGAAACGCGACATGGAAGTCATGACGGCGATGATCCGCGAGGTGCGGGCGCTCGGCATGGAAAGCTGCGCCACACTCGGCATGCTGACGCGCGAGCAGGCCCAGGAGCTGCGCGAAGCCGGCCTCGACTACTACAACCACAACATCGATACCTCGCCCGAGTACTACGAGAAGATCATCACCACTCGTGATTTCCAGGACCGTCTCGATACGCTCGAAGTCGTGCGCGAGGCGGGCATGAGCGTGTGTTGCGGCGGTATCGTCGGCATGGGCGAAACCGTACGTGACCGCGCCCGCATGCTGCAGGTACTGGCTAACCTTCCTCAGCATCCCGAGAGCGTACCGATCAACCAGCTCGTCGCCGTGCCCGGTACGCCGCTCGCCGATCAGGCACCGATCGATCCGTTCGATTTCGTGCGTACCATTGCCGTGGCGCGCATCCTGATGCCGCGCTCGGCCGTTCGACTCTCTGCAGGCCGGGAGCGCATGTCCGACGAGTTGCAGGCCTTGGCCTTCTTCGCCGGCGCGAACTCCATTTTCTACGGCGAGAAACTTCTCACCACCGGTAACCCGGATGTCGAGCACGACCGTCTGCTGCTGACGCGGCTCGGCATGCACGCCGCGACCTGAGCTGCCGGTGCGCTGCACGCCTGAGGCCGTTGCCGCCGCACTGCGCGACATCGAGGCGCGCCACCTTCGCAGGCGACGGGAGATCGCAGGCGACGGGAGCATCGATTTCTGCAGCAACGATTATTTGGGTCTCGCACAGGATCCGCGCCTCGCGGACGCGATGGCTGATGCGGCACGACTCCACGGCACCGGAGCCGGCGCATCGCATCTCATCAGCGGACATGGCGGCGAACACGAGGGGCTTGAGCGAGACCTCGCGGCGTTCGTGGGCCGTGAGCGCGCACTGGTGTTTTCGACCGGCTACATGGCCAACCTCGGAGTCCTCGGTGCGCTGGCTGATCGACGCGATCTATTGCTCGCGGATGAGCTTAATCATGCTTCGCTGATCGATGCCGCGCGCCTCGTGCGCTCACCACAGAATCATCGCTACGCACATGCCGATGCCCGCGCTGCGCTGGCGCTACTCGAGGCCCACGCGCCGACTGTCGCAGCAGACGACGCTGGCGCCTTCGTCATCACCGATGGTGTATTCAGCATGGACGGCGATGTGGCGCCACTGCCGGCGTTGGCAGCCGCGGCGGCCGCCCATGCCGCGTGGCTCGTGGTCGATGACGCGCACGGCATCGGCGTGATCGGCGCCACGGGTCGCGGCAGTTGCGAGCACTACGCACTCAGTGCGCGTGAAGTGCCCGTGCTTATCGGCACGTTCGGCAAAGCGCTCGGTACTTTCGGCGCCTTCGTCGCGGGCGACGGCGCGGTGATCGAATTGCTGCTGCAGCGCGCGCGCACCTACATCTACACCACGGCACTGCCGCCCGCTGTGGCGGCCGCCACGCGCCGGGCGCTCGATATCGTTCAGCGCGAGCCGTGGCGCCAGCAGCATCTGCAGTCACTCATCGAGTACTTTCGCGCGGGCGCACGCCAACGCGGTTTGCACCTGCTCGAATCGGCAACACCGATTCAGCCATTGATCCTCGGCTCGGAGCTCAAGGCACTCGCTGCAAGTGCGCAACTGCGCGAAGCGGGCTACCGCGTCACCGCTATCCGACCCCCGACCGTGCCCGCGGGTACTGCGCGGCTGCGCATCACGCTGTCTGCCGCACACACGCCCGAGCATATCGATGGGCTGCTTGCCGCTCTGGAGAGGGCTTGCGCATGAGCGCCGCACCGCTCGTCATGCTGCACGGCTGGGCCTTGAACCTGCGCGTATTCGACGATGTCGTCGCACGACTGCGGGCCGAGCCGCTCGTGCCGCACCGCGACATCCTGCGCCTCGACCTACCGGGTCATGGTCGTGCCACCGAGCCCGCAAACCTGTACGGCGGCGACGCCGAAGGCGCCTGGGACATCGACGCCGTCGCACGACACTTGCTCGCACAGTTACCGACGCGTTGCGCACTGCTCGGATGGTCGCTCGGCGCCAAACTCGCTCTGCATATCGCCGCGATCGAGCCGTCGCGCATCGAGCGCCTTGCGCTACTGTGCGCCACACCGCGTTTTTCGCAGGCCGATGATTGGCCGTACGGCACACCCGCACACGTGCTCGGCGCGTTTGCAGGGCACTTGCAGCGCGACTATCGACGAACGGTACGAGAGTTTCTCGAGTTACAGGTGCGCGGCAGCGCCAACGCAGACACGGCGCTCGCCGCACTGCAGGCCGCGCTGCTAGCGCAGGGCGAGTGTTCACCTGAGGTTCTTCGGCGATCGGCTCGCCTGCTGCATGCCGTCGATCAACGACGCCGTCTCTGCGATGTCAGCGCGCCCACGCTGGTCATCGCGGGCGAGTACGATCGGCTCGTGCATCCGCGCGCCTCGCAGGCCCTCGCAGAATTGTTACCCGATGCACGGTTCGTGCAGATCGCCAAAGCCGGCCACGCACCCTTTCTGTCGCATCCCACAGAAGTCATCGCCGCGCTGCGCGCGTTCCTCGAGAGCTGACCCATGACCGACCCGTTGCAGACGGCGATAGCAGAGGCACGTGTCGAGATGCTCTCGAGACTCGAGCAATTCGCGCTGCATCCCCGCGGCGTGCTCGATCTTGGCGGCGCGGTCAGCGAATCCCACCCGAACGTGCTGCCGCAACGCTTTCCAAAAGCGCGAATCGTCCTCAGCAGCAACGCAGCCACAGCGGGCACCTTGGGCCGCAGCCCGGCGACCGTCGCGGTCGGGGCTGCAACGGCAACCTTCGGCGCGCGCTTGCATCAGTGGTGGCAGCGAGCATTGCATCGAGGCAAGAGCCTCAGCAAGCGCGCAGGCACAGCACGACTCGAGCGCATCGTGGCGGCGCCCACCGCGCTACCGCTCACCGATGGCAGTATGGATCTTGTACTCGGCCACTGGCTGATGCCGGGCGCGGATACCCTTGATGCCGTGCTGGTCGAAATTCGTCGCTGCCTCGCACCCGGTGGATTATTTCTTTGGACAAGTGCCGGCCCGCTTAACGGCGAGTCACCGATACCCGAAGCCCTCGACATGCACGATCTCGGCAGCGCGCTGACGCGCGCGGGGTTTCTTGAACCCGTGCTCGATGTCGATCGGTATCCCGGCGCGCACTGCGAGGTGATTCATGCCGCCGCGTTTGCCGGAGAGAGCGGACGCGCCACAGCGAATGAAGTTGTCATACCTCTAGACGCGCTGCGGCGCCGCGGAGCGCACCGATGAGTACACAACCCAAAGTCGCTCGCCGCTGCTTCGTCGCGGGCACGGACACCGAAATCGGCAAGACCCACGTCGCCTGCGCGCTGCTGCGGGCGGCGCGCCAACGCGGCCATCGGGTCGCAGCAATCAAGCCGATCGCGGCAGGTGCCCTCTCAACGCCGGGGGGGCTGCGCAATGACGATGCCCTGTCGCTACTCCAGGCGGCACGTGGGCTGCCGGTTGATACCGTGTTCTCAGCGCCAGAGTACGACGAGGTCAACCCCTACTGCTTCAGCGCACCCGTCTCGCCGCACATCGCCGCGGCGGAAGCTGGCGTCGAGGTGGACGTCACGCGCATCCGGGATCTCGCCGATCGGGTCGCGGCTAAAAATGACTGGCTGGTGGTCGAGGGTGCGGGGGGTTGGCGCGCACCGCTCAGCCTCACAACGTCGATGGCGGAGCTCGCCGTAGCCCTTGGCGACCCCGTCTTGCTGGTGGTCGGCGTCCGTCTCGGCTGCCTCAACCACGCCGTGCTGACGGCCGAGGCGGTCCAGCGGTCCGGGCTGCCATGGCTCGGCTGGGTCGCCAACCTCATCGATCCGCAGATGCTGCGGGTGGCAGAGAATCTGGCGATGCTGGAGCGACTGCTCGGCAGCGCGCCGCTCGGCGTGTTCCCCCATGACACCACCGGCGGAGCGACATCTGCCGTGGGCCTCGATGCATTCGACCGCCTGGCGGCCACGATGGAACATGTCTCGAAGCCGCGCTAAGCCATTGACTGGCCGAGATTTTAGATACCCAACTATCATCCCGCCCGTCCTTCCCCTTGAGTCGACGGCGGAGTGCCGATGACGAGGATCGAAATCTCTCCCCACTGCTCGCTGAGCCCCCGCGGAGCACGTATTTTCCTGCTCACGGCTGCGGCGGCCTCGTTCTCCGTGGCCTTGCCGCTGACCCTGCTCGGCTACTGGCCGGTGCTGCCGTTCGCCGGACTCGAGCTCGCCCTGCTCACGTGGGCGCTGCGCCGCAGCATGGCCCGGGGTGCGCATCGGCAATGCATCACCGTGTCGGAAAACTCCGTGCTGATCGAGGATTTGGAACCCCCTCGAGTGTCGCGCGTGGAGTTCCCGCGACACTGGACGCAAGTTAGAATTCGCGCCGGGGGTTCGCCGCTACATCCGAGTCGACTGACGGTCGAATCGCGGGGTCGCCAGTACGAAATCGGACGGTTCCTGAACGAACAGGAACGTCTCGGTCTCGCGCAGCGACTCAGGCGCTTGATCGGGCGTATGGATGAATCACCACCGCTGTCGGCCTGACGGCGTTGTCGGCGTCGCCGGCAGCGCAGCAGACCGTCCGCGCCGCATCGAATTTTTGGCTTAGCGCACTATCGGGTATTCCATGACCAAAGCAATCCGTCGCGTCCCGTCGGTTCTCGCCTTGAGCGCCGCGGCACTCGCCTCCCTCAGCGCCCACGCCGAGTGGGGCAACCTCAACATGCCGGTGGGCGTTACCGAATTGTCGAAGCAAATCCACTCGTTGCACATGACCATCTTCTGGTGGTGCGTGGCGATCGGTGCGTTCGTCTTCGGCTGGATGATCTGGTCGCTCGTCGCGTTCCGCCGTTCGCAGGGCGCAAAGCCCGACACCACGCTCACGCACAGCACCAAGGCGGAGATCATCTGGACCGTGATCCCCGTGCTGATCGAGGATTTGGAACCCCCTCGAGTGTCGCGCGTGGAGTTCCCGCGACACTGGACGCAAGTTAGAATTCGCGCCGGGGGTTCGCC
>JBJTBK010000095.1:0-2187 GCA_046091245.1 Nevskiaceae bacterium
GTTTGGAGCTCGTGCGGCAATACGCGGTAGCAGGCTGGACGGTCATCGCCACGGCACGCAAACCCACCGATTCGGCCAGTTTGCGCGAGTTGGCCGCGCGGCATTCGAACGTCCGTCTCGAAGCGCTCGATGTGGTGGACGGCGCCAGCGTGGCGGCCCTTCGCGACCGGTTGCGCGGCGTTGCCCTCGACGTGCTGATCAACAACGCCGGGGATACCGATCAATTTCGTGGTCAATCTTTGGGCGCACTCGACCATGAGCGCTTCGATTACCTGATGCGGCTTAATGCGCAGGGGCCGCTGCGCGTCACCGAGGCGCTGTTGCCCAATCTCGAGACCGGCACACAGAAGAAGATCGTAGCCATCTCCTCGCTGGCCGGGTCGCTCGGCGCCCGCGGCGGCGGCATGCCGGGTGGGTACTGGTACAAGGCGAGCAAGGCCGCACTCAACATGATGGTCGTCGCACTCGCCCTGGAGCTGCAACCAAAGGGCTTCAAGGTCGTGGCCCTCTCCCCCGGGCAGGTCGATACTCAGGGTTATGCGGCGCGGGGCATCGTCGTCCCGGGTACCGTGCCGGTGGAGCAGAGTGTCGAGGGGCTGCGCCATGTCATCGATCGCTTGACGCCCGAACAATCGGGCACTTTCATCCGCTACAGTGGTGACGTTCAGCCTTGGTAGACGTTTCAGCTTCGGTAGGCGTGGCTCAATAGGGGGTCCCATGATTCAGCTTGTGATCGGTCTCGTCGTCTTCCTTGGTGTCCACTCGGTGTCCATCGTCGCCCGACCGTGGCGCGACGCCATGGTGGCGCGCCTCGGTGCAGGTCCTTGGAAAGCGGGGTATTCGCTCATCTCACTGCTCGGCTTCGTGCTGATGATCGGCGGTTACAGTGCCGCGAGGCTCGAGCCTTCGCTGCTCTACGTGCCGCCCGTGGGGCTGCGTCACGTAGCGGGTTTGCTGATGCTGCCGGTGTTCCCGCTGCTGTTCGCCACGTACCTTCCGGGAAGGCTCAAACGGTGGGCCAAACATCCGATGCTGGTGGCCGTGAAGTTCTGGGCTTTGGCGCACCTGCTCGCCAACGGCATGCTCGCCGATGTGTTGCTGTTCGGCTCGCTGCTGCTGTGGGCGGTGCTCGATCGCATCTCGGTCAAGCGTCGCGGCGAGGCGCCAGCGGCCGCCGAAGGTAAAGTTCTCAATGATGTGCTCGCCATCGTGCTCGGGCTTGCGGTGTATGGCATCTTCGTCATGGGTGGACACCTGAAGCTCTTTGGCGTGTCACCGTTCGGCTGAGCTGTTTCTCGAAATACGGAGTTTCGAATGACCGACATACACGACTTTTCGGCTCGCACTATCGATGGTGCGGAGCAGTCGCTGGCGGAGTACCGCGGCAAGGTGCTGCTGATCGTCAACGTGGCCAGCCGTTGCGGCTTCACCCCACAGTACACGGGGTTGGAGGCGCTGCAGCGCAAATACGCGGATCGCGGCTTCGCGGTCCTGGGATTTCCCTGCGATCAATTCGGTGCGCAGGAGCCAGGCGATGAGAACGAGATCAAAAATTTCTGTCGCCTCAACTACGACGTGAGCTTCCCGATGTTCGCGAAGATCGAAGTCAATGGCGCGGGGGCCCATCCGCTTTACGGCCATTTGAAGACTTCGGCGAAGGGCTTGCTCGGCTCCGAGTCCATCAAGTGGAACTTCACCAAGTTCTTGGTCGATCGATCGGGCAAAGTTCTCAAGCGTTATGCACCGCAAGACAAGCCCGAGGCCATCGCTGCCGATATCGAAGCGGTGTTGTGACGCGAAAAGTACGGTGATGCGAATGACGAGCAATGATCGAGGGCGCGCCATCGGCAGGTTGCTGCTGGCGGCCCTGCTGACGGCTGCGGCGGGTTGTACGCCCGCAGCCGTGCGCGGCCCCGCCCCTGCTGCAGGTCCCATCGAGGCGGCTGCCGAGCCCAATTGGCAAAGCGGCGGGATGGTGGCGGCCGAGTAGTGGACGAGAAACGCGCCACCGCCGATACCTGAGGACTGAGGCTCGACAAGGCCGAGCACCGCCTGCACCGCAACCGCCGCATCGACCGCAGAGCCCCCTGCGCGCAAAATTTCCGCCCCAGCTTCAGCCGCCAGCGGATTAGCCGCCGCCACCATCCCGCCGCTTTGCCAATTGGGCTCGGCAGCCGCCTCGATGGG
>JBJTBK010000096.1:0-2201 GCA_046091245.1 Nevskiaceae bacterium
GATCAACTTCGGCTGCACTCTCGAGCGCCGCTGCGACGCCTTCGGTTTCAGGCAGTTTCGCGAGCGGCAAATACGCCACGCGCAACTGCAAGGGCACGGCGGCACAGAGCGCATGCAGCAGATGCGTGCGTCCGGACCCGCTCGGGCCGCAAACCCACACCACCGCCCGCTCGCCCATCGCCATGGCCTGCACGCGTGCCACGGTCTGAGTGTTCGGACCGGCAACGAACGAGTCGAAGGTCGCTCGATCCTGCAAGCGCACACCGAGAGGCAGCTGCTGCATGATCATCGAGCCGGCAAGTGCCACGCCTGGCGTGCGAAGCGTGCGAGATAGTCGACGCCAGAGGCCACGGTCGTAACGAACGTGATGACGGCGAGGATCAGCACCGTGGCATTTCCGGCGGGCACCCCAGCAGCGACCAGCAAGACCACCACGAGCACCGCGATCTGCAGCGCCGTGTTGATTTTGGAGATCACGGTCGGCCGCCCGTTGATATCGCCAAACCACAATCGATAGATGATCGCTCCGCCAGAGATCAGTACGTCGCGAGCGATGGCCGCCGTCGCCAGCCACACGGGCACGAGCCCCTGCCAGGTCAAAGTCAGAAACACGGCGACCAGCAGGATCTTGTCGGCCAGCGGATCGAGTACGCGCCCGAGTTCAGAGACCCAGTTGAAACGCTTGGCGAGATAGCCATCGATTCCATCGGACACCGCCGCGATGGCAAAAAGCAGCAAAGCCAAGCCGTAGTCACCGCGATCGATGGCCTCAATCGTCGGCCACGTCAGCGCGATGCGCAGCACGCAAATCGCATTGGGCAGGTGACGCAGCATGTCCGCTTACCGTTGCAACCGATAGGTTGGCGTGGCCGCACTCACGGAGTCCCGCCGCAGCTTCGCGCTGCCGGCGAGTGCCGACTGCAAACCCTGCGCTCCGCCTGGCAATTGCACCTCAAACAGCGCCGAGTCGGACTCGACGGCCCTCACCCCAACGGCACGGACCCCCAGCAAACCGGCCAGCATTCGCTGAACCTCCGCGTAGTCCTGCAGCGTCGCGATGCCCACCACGCGCACGGTGGCGCTCTCGACCGCCTGCGCGATCGCGGCCTGCGCGCCGATCGCCAAGGTGTCCGCCGCACCCTCGATGCCCGCGGTGACGCTGCCCGTAAACACGGCAGGCGCAACACCGTCAAACAAGGTCCATTGCCACTCGGTGCCATCCGCCTCACCGAGCAAGGCCACATCCGCGCCCGCGCGACGTGCCGCCGCCAAGGCCGCGCTGGCATCGACGCTGCCGCCTGCGGTAAAACCCGCACTGCTGGCCGACATCAACCGCAGCGGCAAACCCCGTTCGAACGCCGCACTCTCAAGCGCTGCACGAGTCGCAGCCGCATCCGCGCCGGCTGGGGCCGTCGCAATGACCCCGAGCACCAGCGGTCGCTCGCGCGCCCACACCGGCTGCTCAAGCGCCAACAGACTGCGTTCGATGGCCGCAGCGTCGAGCGTGATGCGCGGCGCGCTGCTGGCCGTCGCGGGACGCACGATCTGCACGTAACGACGCGCGTCGCGAACCAGCGGTGCGAGCACAGGGTCGTTGGCCGCGGTACGCCGCCCCGTCAGGCGCACGAGTACGGTACGCATGGCCTCGGCGAATCCCGACTCGCCGGTCGATTGAACGGTCACCTCACCGAGGGCTTGGGGCTGCGCCGCGGAAACCGACAACGCACAAAACAGCAGCGCCACGCCCACCAACCCGGCGTGGGGGCGACGCCTAAACAAGATGCTCATGGGGGAATAGCCTACAATACCGCACCGCAGTTTCCCCACCCCTCACGACCATGACCGACACGCCACCGAAAACCCAAGGGCTGACCTATCGCGACGCCGGTGTGGACATTGATGCCGGCGACGAGCTGGTCGAACGCATCAAGCCGCTCGTCAAACGCGCTCGGCGCCCCGAGGTTCTGGCGGGTATCGGCGGGTTCGGCGCCCTCGTCGAGCTGCCCGAAGGCCGCTGGAAACGACCCGTGCTGGTGTCCGGTACCGATGGCGTCGGTACCAAGTTGCGGCTCGCGATCGACACTGGGCGTCATGACACCATCGGCATCGACCTCGTCGGCATGTGCGTCAACGACGTCGCCGTGCAAGGTGCCGAGCCGCTGTTTTTCCTTGACTATTACGCCACGGGCAAACTCGATGTG
>JBJTBK010000097.1:0-3802 GCA_046091245.1 Nevskiaceae bacterium
GCAGATGCCGCCGTTCGAGCAGTTCTTTCGGGTGCTGCGCTTCGAGGCCCGCGGGCACGGAAACACCACCCTGAGCGCCGGCGCGGAGCCGAGCTGCACGCTCGGTGATTTGGCAGCCGATGCGATCGAGATTCTCGATGCCCTCCACATCGAACGGGCGCACTGGTGCGGGTTGTCACTCGGTGGTGTGGTCGCCTTGCACGCTGCGATCTACTCGCCCTCCCGAGTACAGCGGCTCGTGCTGGCCAACACGGCGGCGTGTTTTCCACCGCCTTCGATGTGGGACGAGCGACGCGCGGTGGCGCTGGATCAAGGGCTCGCGCCGCTGATCGAGGCGGTGCCGCAGCGCTGGTTCACCGCGTCATTCCGCGCGGCGCAGCCCGAGCGCGTGGAGGCGGTGATGGAGTTGATGCGCCGCACGCAACCTGAAGGCTACGCGGCGGCCTGCACGGCCTTGCGTGATGCCGATTTGCGCGGTGGCCTCACCGGTGTTCGCGCCCCGACGCTCGCGATTGCGGGCGCGCAGGACGCGTCCACACCGCTGGAGCGCGCTGAGGAGCTCTGCGAGCACATTTCGGGGGCCGATTTGCTCGTGCTCGATGCGGCACACCTCTCGAGTGTTGAGCAGGCCGAAGATTTTACGCGCGCGGTCATCGACTTCCTGCGTGACTGAGCGCTTCGCAGCCGCGTCGCTGGTTGCGGACTACGTACCGTTGTGGATCGCTGGTGCCATACGCGGCCGTGTGCGCCGGGATCTGCTGCCGTTACTGCGTGATTTTCCCGAGGTTGAATCTGCCGAGTTGGGGCTGCGATTGCGTGCTGCGAGCGCCAGCCGACCGGTCCGCAGCCGACGATTGCAGGCGTTGGCGCAGCGCTTGCGGGCGCGCGGTTGGATTGCCGACTGGCGCAACGAACTGTGCGCCGTGCTCGATGAAAACGGCGCAGAGTTGGCACGCTGCGAGCGCGGCCTGTTTCGAACCTTGGGCTTGCAGAACCGCGCTGTGCACATCACTGGCGACCGCAGCGACGGGCGGCGGGGGATCGCGCGGCGCAGTGCGCAAACCCGCGCCGAGCCCGGCAAGCTCGCCCACCTCGCCGCAGGTGGCGTCGGTGCAGGTGAATCGCTGCGCCGAACCGCGATGCGCGAGTTGTGGGAGGAGGCCGGGGTGCCCGCGGCGCTCGCGCGCAAAGTCGATTTTCCCGGCATGGTGATCCGCAGCCTGCGCGAAACACGCTACGGCGTGCATGATGAGCTCGTGATCGTCGCTGACATCCTGCTGCCCGATCATTTTGAACCGAGCGGGCGCGATGGCGAAGTTCAGGAGTTCATGTGTCTGCCGGTCTCGGAGGTCGAAGCCGCCCTCGACCGGCGCGAGTTCACGGTCGAAGCGGCACTGGCGACTCGCGAGTGGGTGCAGCGGCACCGTCGCTGAGTCCGTGGTTCGCGAGGGTAACCAGCGCCTCGCCGGTCACCCTATGCGGAATCCAATCTCTGAGGCCGAGTGCGCCAAGCGATTCATAGAAGTGTAACGCCGGCTCATTCCAGTCGAGCACGGACCATTCGAGCCGAGTCAGGCCCTGCTGTACGCAGCGTCTGGCCAGTTGCACGAGCAGCGCCTGGCCGATGCCGCGCCCGCGGTATTCGGGTTTGACGTAAAGGTCCTCGAGGTAGATGCCGTGGCGGCCGCGAAAGGTCGAGAAGTTGTAGAACCACAGCGCAAAGCCTGCAGGGGAGCGGATGGCTCCGTCATGCCATTCGGCGATATCGCAAAAAACGCGCGGGTTCTCGGCGAATAGGGCCGCCTGCAGCGTGTCCTCGGTGGCATCGACGGCGTGCAGCAACTGTTCGTAGTCGGCGAGCTCGCGGAACAAGGTGAGAATCAGGGGCACGTCTGTGGCTTGGGCGCAGCGCAGGGTCAGCATGGTCCGCGGAGTATACTGCCCGTCCGGCCGTATGCCGTGGCATCGACCGGACACCACAGCGTTTCTAGGGAGTCAGTGCATGCAGCTTCAGGGAAAAACCGTCGTCGTCACGGGCGGAGGTCGCGGGATCGGTCGTGAAATCGCCAAGGGCTTTGCCGCCAAAGGCGCGCACGTGGCCTTGTTTGATCTGCGCCAAGAGGACCTCGACGAGACTGCGCAGCAGTGCGTCGCCGCCGGTGCGGCGTTCGGCACGCGAGCCGCGGGGTACCTCGTCAACGTCACGCGCGAAGCCGACATCATCGCGGCGCTCGATGCGGTGGTGGGCGATTTGGGCGGGCTCGATGTACTCGTCAACAATGCGGGTATCGTCAAGGACGGGCTGCTCATCAAGACTAAGGACGGTGAGGTCACCGGCAAGATGTCGTTCGATCAGTGGCAGGCGGTGATCGACATCAACCTGACGGGCGTGTTTCTGTGCGGTCGTGAGGCCGCCGAGCGCATGGTGCAGCGCAAGCAGGGAGGCGTGATCATCAATATTTCCAGCATCTCTCGCTATGGCAATGCCGGTCAGTCGAACTACTCCGCGGCCAAGGCGGGCGTGGCGGCGATGGCGGAGGTCTGGGCCAAGGAACTGTCGCGCTATGGCATACGCACGGGCTCGATCGCACCGGGCTACACGCGTACCGAGATCCTCGCCGCGATGCGTCCGGAGATGCTCGAGAAGCTCACGGCCCAGGTGCCGTTGCGTCGGCTGGGTGAGGTCAGTGAAATCGCGCACGCGGCGATCTTCATCGCCGAGAACGATTTCTTTACCGGACGCTGCATCGACCTCGATGGTGGCATGAGGATCGGTTAATGAGGTCGTCGTCCGCGCGACGAGTATGGCTGTGTGCGGTGCTCGCGGGGCTGGGCGCAGTGTCCACCACGGCGCACGCCGCGGGCGAGCCGCGCGAGAGTGTGGCGGTACTTGGTACGGGGCGCGTCGGGGCTGCGCTCGGTCCGCGGCTCGCGGCACTCGGTCACCCGGTGATCTACGGCTCGCGCGAACCGCAGCGTGCCGATGTGCAGGCGCTGGTGGCCCGCAGCGGCGCGCGCGCCTCGTCAGCGACCATTGCAGAGGCCGTCGCGCGTGCCGATTGGGTGTTGATCGCCTTGCCGTGGACGGTCACCGAATCAACACTGCGCTCGGTCGATCTGGCGGGCAAGTTGGTCATCGACCCGACCAACGCGCTGCGGTTCGTGCCAGCCTCGGGCTACATGGAGATGGCGGTCGACACCTCGGCCGCCGAACGCATTGCCGCCCTTGCGCCGCGGGCGCGGCTCGTGAAGGCCTTCAACACGCTTGGCGCCCACGTCATGGCGGATCCCGCGGCCGCCGGCGGCCCGGTGACTGTGCCGCTTGCAGGTGACGATGCAGCAGCCAAGGCACGGGTCGCTGCGCTGGTGCGTGAGCTCGGTTTCGAAGCACAGGACCTTGGACCGCTGCGTCACGCGCGCCAGCTCGAGGGTATGGCGCTGCTCTACATGGTGCCCTTGCTGAAGGGACCCCGCGCGGACGTATTCGAGTACCACCTGCGACGCGGGACGGCGCCGGTTCGCAGTCAAGGCGTGCGTCCAGCCGAATGAGTCGCTGAGGTGTTTGCTCGCGCCTTTCGGCTGGTGTGGTCGACAAGCCGATCGCTGACGCTGGCGTTCGTGGTGTTGACCGTGGTGGCGGGCGTTCTGCCGGCGGCGATTGCTTATATCGGTGCCCAGATCGTTGATGCGGTGGTGGCCGCGTCGGGCAGCTGGCCGGCGGGCGCTGCCTTCGATCTTGCCGCGCTGCGCGCGCATCCGGATGCCCTCATCGTGCTGGAGCTCGTGCTGCAGGAGGGTGTGC
>JBJTBK010000098.1:0-15253 GCA_046091245.1 Nevskiaceae bacterium
GGGAAAGTCGCAGGCGATGCCATCGAGCAGGATTGGCCGCCCAACACTGCGCATGGGGGCCTCCTTGGCGTAAACCATGGACTGCCCGACCTGCATCTGGATCGGCACGCCGAGTTCCACGCATTTGGCGTAGAACGGGTAGTACTTGGCGTGATCCGGCGGTAGATCAAACCAGTGCGGGTACATATGCGCGCCGATGAAACCCATGTTTTTCACCGCATCTTCCAGCGCGCGCACACCGTTCATGCCTTCGTAGGGGTCGATTCCAGCCATGGCATAGAACCGTCCTGGGTACTTCTCGACCGCTCGGGCGATCACTGCATACGGCAGATGGAACGAGCCCGGCAGACCACGGCGTCCGACTTTTGGGGCGAACAGCATTGCGCGTTCGATCCCCGCGTCCGCCATTTGTGCGAGCTGCTCCTCGAGACTGACGCCCTGCATGTTGGTCTTGGATTTCATCTTGCCGGCGAAAAACTGCTCCTGCCAACCCGGACGGTGGGAGAGGGCTTCTTCGGTCCAGATGCCGCTGACGATGTCTATGGCAGGGACGGGGGGTAGGGCGGCAGTCACGTATGCTAGTCTCCGGCTTCTTGGCAGGGGCTTATGATGCCGAAAAACCGCCGTTACGAGGTCAACCGCATACCGGGTCGGCCGTTTCGTGGAGGTTTGGGTGCCGCGCAGCTGTTGCCTGCAAACAACGCGCACCAATACCGTGCAACAATTTGCGTTGCGCCCGCAGCCACCCTCCCCTTAGACTTCGGCGTCTTTTCCCAACTCCTAATAGAAGGATAGACCTGGAGGGTTCATGTTGTATCGCAGCCGGAAGCTTTCCCTGATCAGCGCGGGCGTCATTGCGGCCCTTTCTGCTGTTCAGGCTGGTGCGCAGGAAGCGCAACTCGAAGAAATCGTCGTCACGGCCCGTCAGCGCGCAGAGCGCATCGAAGACGTTCCCGTGACCATCACCGCCTTCACCGCCAATGAAATCAAGGCGGCAGGCATCGAGCGTCCCCACGACTCCCTCGCCCTGCCCCCCGGCGCCTCCCACGGGCCGCCCGCCGCGGCCGGCGACATGCAGGTCAACATCCGCGGCATCAACACCGGTCGCGATGCGGAGACCAACTTCGCGCTCGTCATCGACGGCGTGCTGCAGACCAACCCGAACGCGCTGAACCAGGAATTGGCCGGCGTCTCGCAGATTGAAATCCTCAAGGGCCCGCAGGGCGCGCTCTACGGCCGCAACGCGGTGGCCGGCGCCATGATCATCAGCACCCGCAAGCCGGGCGATGTCGCGGCGTTCGACGTGAGCGGTGGTTACGGCTCGGACAACAGCTACAAGGCCAGCGTGTATGCGGGCGGTCCGATCGGCGAGGGCATGAAGGGGTCGATTTCGGCCTTCACCCGCAAGACCGACGGCCAGTGGCAAAACCTCGATCGCGCTTGCGACGACTGCGTCGACTTCTACGAGGAGACCGGCGGACAGGGTCGCATGCTGTTCGACGTGGGTGGCGGCGAGGTCGACATCAAGGCCAAGTATTCCAAGATCGATGCGGGCGCGATCAACTTCAACGCCTCGATCGCTCTGTCGGACGCGGCGGCGGGCTTGAATGCTCCTCCGTTCTACGAAAACCCGAACAAGCACAACTTCCGCTACCTCAACAACATCTTCCCGCAGAACGAACAGGAGAACGTCAACTTGTCGATCAAGGGCGAGTGGGACGTTGGGGTCGGTACGCTGACGAGCTACGTCGCGTACAACGACCAGACGAACTACTTCCTCACGGACGGCACCAGCGCCGCGTTCCTGCTGTACGCACTGAACCCGACCTGCCGCAGCACCAACGACGCCAAGCTGACGAAGCCCGGCTACGAAGCGCCGTTCTTCGGCATTCCGTCCAGCATATGGCTGACCCCTGCCGGCAACAACGGTGCGGGGTTCACTCCGCCGTATAGCCCTTCAACCTGCGACGGTTACCAGTATCAGCAGCGTGACCAAAAGGACGCCAGCCTCGAGTTGCGTCTGACCTCGCCGGGTGACGAGGACGTGCGTTGGGTGGCCGGTCTCTACGCCGCCGACATCAAGCGTCGCGTGGTCGTTTCGCAGGGTTCGGACCTCAACAAGGGTTTGACCGCCACGGCCTTCGTGCCGGCAAGCGGACTGAATCCGACCGACCTCCTCTACGATGACAGCTTCAAAAGCAACGTCTACGCCGCGTTTGGTCAATTGGCCTTCGACGTCACCGAGCAGCTCGAGCTTGCGCTCGCCCTGCGCTACGACAGCGAAGATCGCGCCGTCGATAACAACGTGCCGCGTTGCACCACCACCGATACGGCACGCTGCCGTGCGCAAACGCCGGACTTTAGCTTCTTCCAGAAGCCGTTCATCAATCCGGCCTACACGGTGAACCCGGCCTTTGCGACCACGGGCATCCCGAGCCGTTCGACGACCTTTAGCCAGCTTCAGCCGAAGTTTTCGGCCAACTGGAAGGCCAACGACGACTTCGCGGTGTACGCGTCCTACGGCTACGGCTTCCGCAGTGGTGGCTTCAACTCCTCGGGTAGTGCCGCGACGGTCAACACGAACTACGGTCGTGCGGGCGGTACGGTGCTGTGCTTGGGCGCTTCGTTCCTGCCGCCGACCTGCGGTGCGAATGCGGTTCTCAACATCTCTGATGTCAACGACAAGTACCGCAAGGAAGTGTCGAAGGCGGCGGAGCTCGGCTTCAAGTCGTTCTTCCTCGATCGTCGTCTGAGCGTGAACGCTGCCGTGTACCACACGAAGGTTGAAGACATGCAGTTCTTCAACTTCTTCGCGGGTCCGTTCGGCCTGCTGCGCGTCGTGACCAATATCGACGAAGTGACCATCAAGGGCTTCGAGCTCGATGGGCGCTGGCGCGTGAACAACAACGTGTCGGTGTTCGCGGCCTACTCGACGACCGATGGCAACATCGACAAGTACGTCGGCCGCCCCTACACGGCGGGCGGTGAAGTGCCGTACGCGCCGAAGTACACCGGCAACGCCGGCGTCGATTTCGAGCTGCCGTTCGGTGGATCGGACTGGGTGGTCTATGCGCGCGTCGATGCGTCGTTCGTGGGTGAGACCTGGTTCCACCCGGTGCAGAAGCAGCGCTTGCCGAACCTGTTCACCTACTTCCAGTTCGGTCAGGGCACGTTCGACAAGATGAGCCGCGACGCTTACTACAGCGTCAACGCCCGTGTCGGCGTGAGCAACGGCAAGTTTGGCGTGACCGCTTGGGGTCGCAATATCACGGACGAGAACTACCTGCAGGAAATCATTCCGGCTCCGGAGTTCGGCGGTTCGTTCATCCACGACTCGCCGGGCGCCGCCTACGGCATCGATTTCACCTACTCGTTCCGCTAAGCGGGTGATCGACCAATCAGAGGCCGGGCGACGCGAGTCGCCCGGCCTTTGCTTTGCTCGGGTGTAAACTCTCGGTCGTGAATCGCACCGAAATCGATTTCCCGCCCAAGCACGCGGCGCTGCGCGACGACGTGCACATGCTCGGTGGCCTCGTCGGTGAGGTACTGCGCGATCAGGGCGGGGACGAATTGTTCGATTTAGTAGAAGGGCTAAGGCGCCTTTCTATCTCTGCTCGCCAAGGCGATGTTGCCGCCGCGGCCGATCTCGAGGGACGTATCCGGGGTCGCGAGCCGGTTCTCGCGCGCGATCTCGAGCGGGCCTTCTCCATGTGGTTTCAAGCGGTGAATCTCGCCGAGCAGGTCCATCGCATTCGCCGTCGGCGGGCGTACTTCCAGGACGATGCCGAGCGTCCGCAACCGGGTGGCGTAGGTGATGCGATCTCGCAGTTGAAAGCGGCGGGCCTGTCGCTCGAACAGCTGCTCGAGTTGATCGGCTCCTTGCGCATTGCGCCGGTGTTCATGTCGCACCCGACCGAGTCGACGCGACGCACCATTTTGCGCAAACAGCTGCGCCTCGCGCAGTTGCTCTACGATCGATTGAACCCGACGCTTTCGCCGTCCGAGCAACAGTCCTCCATCGGACGCATTCGCACGGAACTCACCACGGGCTGGCAGACCGAAGACCACCCGCGACAACGCCTGACGCTCGCCGATGAGCGTGAGCACGTGCTGTTTTATTTGGCCGAGGTTCTGTATCGGATCGTGCCGAATTTCTATGAGGAAATCGCCGACGCCATCGCACTTCACTATGTCGTCGAGGCGGATTCCATTTCCTTGCCCACCCTTATTCGCTTCGGCACTTGGGTCGGCGGCGACATGGACGGCAACCCGGATGTTCACGCCAAATCGATGCGCGAAACCCTGGCGCGTCAGCAGCGCGCTATCGTCAATGCTTATTTCAGCGAGGTGCAGGACCTTGCTCAAGCGCTCTCGCAAAGCGGTAGTCGGGTAGGCGTCCTGCCCGCATTGCAACAGCGCATCGACGAGTACGACACGTTGCTGCCCTCGAGTCGTTCAAGCGCACCTGCGCGCCATGATCGGATGCCATATCGGGTTTTCCTCGGTCAGATCGCGGAGCGTCTGCGAGCGACCTACGACGGTCGGCCGGCGGCCTACGAGGGGCCTGCGCAGTTCCAGCGCGACATCGATCTGGTGGCAGAGAGCTTGCTGCGTCATCGCGGGCGGCACGCGGGTCTGTTCCCGATCCGCAGGCTGCAGCGGCGCATTGCTACCTTTGGCTTCCATTTGGCCACTCTCGATGTCCGTCAGCATGCTTCGGTACATCATGGCGTGATTGCGCGCGCGCTAGATGAGCCGAACTGGATGCAACTCGACCGAGCGACTCGACACGCGCGGCTCAGTGAGCTGATCGCGCGGGATGCGGGCCCTGCCGTGGAGCTCGATGCGCTCGGTAAGCGCAGCCTGTCGGTCTTTGAAGCCATGCTCCAATGTCGACGGCGCTACGGGGCCGAGGCAATCGGAGCCTACGTGGTCAACGGCACCGAGGGCGCAGACGACATCCTCGCAACATTGCTGTTGGCGCAGTGGGCCGAGGCCTACGACAAGAAGACGGCGACCATCGCGGTTGACATTGCGCCGATGTTCGTCTCGATCGAGGCGCTTGATCAGGCGGGTTCAATTCTGCAGCGTTTGCTGGCCGATGGTGTGTATCGACGCCACCTCGAGGCTCGCGGTCGACGCCAATTGGTGTTGGTCGGATACTCGAACGGTGCCAAGCAACAGGGACTCATCGCGTCACGCTTCGCGGTCTACCGTGCTCAGGCGCAGATCCATCGTGCCGTAACTGAGGCGGCCGAACAGCCGCTGATCATGCACGCACGCGGTGGCAGCATTCCGCGCGGCGGTGGCCGCATCGATGCGCTGGTGCGCAACACCTCGGCAGTCGCCGTTGGCGGTGACTTGCGATTGACCGAGCAGGGTGAGGGGATTCATCAGCACTATGGGCTCGGGCCGATTGCTTTGCGCACGCTTGAACGCGGCTTCGGCGCCCTGTCGCTGGCCACCCACGCGCGTCGCAGCGGCCGATTGCGCGACGTGGATCCGGAGGCGCTGGCGCTGGCCGCACATTTGACCGAGCACAGCGCTGTCGCCTACTGCAATGTCGTTGCTGATACGGCGGACTTCATGGCCTACTTTCGCGCCGTCACCCCCATCGATGTCATTGAGCGGGTGCAAATCGGTGGTCGTCCGATTGCTCGATCGGGAGCGATGGGGCTGCAAGGTCTTCGCGTGGTGCCTTGGGTTTTTGCGTGGACGCAAAACCGCACCATGCTGCCCGGGTGGTTGGGTGCGGGTGCAGGATTGCACGCGACGTTGCAAAAGTTCGGCCTGCCAGCGCTGCAGGCGAGTTGTGCGAGTTGGCCGTTTCTCCGTAACTTGATTGATGACCTCGAAGTGATGCTCGCGCGCAGCGACTGGTCGATCGCGACGCGGTACCACGAGCTGGCGGGTGGGGCGGGCGAGGCCATCTTTGCAGCACTTGGTGCCGATCACGGCTTGGCTCGCAGTGCAGTCCTCGATATCAAGCAGCAAGCCGAACTGCTCGATGGTGACCGCACGCAGCAGCGTGCGCTGCAGCTACGTAACCCGTATGTCGATCCGATGAATTTGATGCAGGTCGATCTGCTGCGACGCTGGCGAGCGAGTGGTCGCGAAGATCGTGATTTGTTTGACGCGTTGCTTGCGAGCCTTAATGGCATCGCCCAAGGTTTGCAAAATACAGGGTGAACGGATGCACGAGCACACGATAAAACAATGGCTGGGTTCAATGACGATCAGCCTCATCCTGTTCGGTTTCGCGGGCGTGGCACGGGCCGAGCTGATACAGGTCGATGTCGAAACGCTCGGTGCGTGGCAGGGGCGAAACGTGGCGCAGGTGCCCAATGCTGCGCCAGCGACCCGTTTCGCCATCGATGACATCACCGGCAGCGGACCCTTCCTGCAGCCGCGGCTGCAGCTGGCGGGACGCTGGGGTGAGCGCTCGGAATGGCGTGTATTGTTGGCGCCGCTCCGGGTCAGCGAGGGCGGCCGGATCGAGCGACCCGTGTCGTTTCAAGGCAGCAGCTTTACGATCGGAGCCGTGAACGCACGCTACGAGTTCAACTCCTGGCGTGCGACGTGGCGACGTCGCTGGATCGACCGGGATGATTTGCAGGTCAAGCTGGGCTTAACGGCCAAGATTCGTGACGCGTCTATCCAGCTGCGACAGGGCGGTGTGAGTGCGCGCAAGGACAACACGGGCTTCGTGCCTTTGCTGCACGCCGCGGTCGAGCGGCCCTTGGGCGCTGACTGGCGCTTCGAAGGTGACATCGATGCGCTCGCGGGTGGCCCTGGGTATGCGATCGATGCCGGATTACGGGTGTCGCGGCGCGTGAGGGGCGAGTGGCACCTCTATGGCACTGTACGCTACCTCGATGGTGGCGCTGACAACGAAGAGGTCTACGCCTTCGCTCGATTCACGAGTGTGGGGGTGGGTCTGTCGTGGCGTCCGCGTTAGGCAGCTGATCTTCCTCGAGCGCAAGGCGTGAGGGGTGCTCGAGATCCTCGAACTGGCCTTTATCGACCGCCCAAAAGAATACCCATACGGCTGCGCCTAGCATCAGCAGCGACAGCGGAATCAGCAGCATCATGCTGGCCATCATGGAACAGACCCTCCGGCGGGTAGGGCGCCGGCACGGCGAGCGTTCATCACTACGAGCAGCGATGAGGCCGACATGCCGATGGCGGCCACCCACGGTGGCATGAAGCCAAGCGCAGCGATGGGCAAGGCGGCGAGGTTGTAGATCAGTGCCCAGCGCAGATTCTGCTGCACGACTTGTAGCGTCCGCCGAGCAACGCGGATGGCTTCGGGTAGCGCACGCTCAGCTTCGCCTGTGCGTTTGCCGTCCACGAAGGTCTTGCCGAACGGGTGAAAGAGCTACGACCGATGCTGGTCATCAAGAGCCTGGCCAATTCGCGCGAGGGCAGGGCGCGGCCGCCGCAGCCGGCGGAAATGCAGATCATCCGCACTTCCCGCGTGCCGCTGCTGTTGTCCCAAGGTCATCAGTGGCAACCCGTGCAGCGGTTCTGCGCCACGCTTGATTCCAATGCCCGCGATGAGGTCGCCTCGCGATCGGCCCTGCTGGCGACAGCGCAACTGGCGCGCGAATGCCATGGCGTCTGGGCAGCGGGTCTGTTGCGTGATCCGGAAGATCGGCGTTCGGAGCCTACGTCAGGCGATTTGCAAGCGAGGTGGCGAGATCTGGCACCACCGTTTGTTCATCACGTATCTGGCTCGCCGCTTGAGGGTGTGGTGAGTCTCATTCGCGAGCAGCGAGTCGACATGCTCGTCCTCGGTGAGGGCACTCGCTTGTCACCTCGGGCCGCGCAGCCCAGCTTCGCCGAGCAGGTGGTGGGTCGAGTGACTTGCGACTTGCCGGTGATTCCGCGCGATCCCACGAGTCATTGGTCAAGTGCTCGGTCCTTATGAACATGCCAAACCGTCAGTGCTCCGAAACTGCCCACTAGGGTCACGAGCACTAGCATTAGCGCGCCCAGCCACCAGCCGATGCGCCACGCTTCGAGTAGGCCCCAGCCGACGCCGATTGGGGTGCTGACGAGCAGGAGAGGTTTGGCGGTGCGCATGACGGGCAGGGATGTTACCCGGTTTGCACCCTTCGGTTCCGGCCGCTAGGCTCTCGCGACATGAAACAGTTCACCCGTTCCTCAGCCTTGCTCCCCATCGTGCTGTCCGTGCTCGTGGCTTCTGCGGCAGCGGGGCCGTCCACGTACTCGGCGGCCGATGAGGCCATTTACCTTGAGCGCTTCGGACGCTTGATGGACGCTTCGCGGCTCGGTCTTGGCCTCGAAACCTATGAGCCGCTCGAGTCGGTGGCGGGAGTCCGCCAGCCAGTGCCGCTCGCGGAGGCGGCTGCGGGAAGCGTTGGCATCGCCCCTGCAGCCCTGCAGGCGGCTTCGGATTACGCCGCGCGCAACAACTCGTCAGCGTTCATGGTCTGGCACGATGGAAAGATCGAAAAAGCGAGCTTCTTCAAAGGGATGAAGGCGGAAGATACATTCCCTTCGAGATCTTTGGCCAAGCCCATGACGGCGGTGGCCATTGGCCGCGCGCTGGCGCTGGGCAAGATCCGCTCGCTCGATCAGCCGGTGGCGGATTTCGTGACCGAGTGGCGAGGTGACCCGCGCCGCTCTCGTATTCTGGTGCGCCACTTGCTCGACATGCGCTCGGGTTTCTTGCCGCAGGGGCCCGCCACTACCGCCGAGGACATGCTGAACCGCGCCTACCTGCATCCGCGGCACGAGCACATCATCATCCGCGACTATCCGGTGGTGGACGAACCGGGCAGCCGCTACGAGTACAACAATGCCACCTCGGAGATGGTCGCCGTCCTCATCGAACGCGCAACCGGCGTTCGCTACGGCGAGTGGCTTTCGCGTGAGGTGTTGCAACGGATCGGATCGCCGGGCGGCACGATCTGGGTCAACCGGCCGGGCGGCACCGCACATTCAGGATGTTGCCTGATGTTACCGGCCGAAGCCTGGCTGCGTCTGGGCGTGCTGTTGCTGCAGGATGGCGTGTGGGAGGGCAGGCGATTGCTGCCCGAGGGCTACGTACAGGCCATGCGGACACCGACGGCCGATAATCCGTACTACGGGCTGGGCGTCTACGTGGCCGGCCGCTACATCGCTCGACGCGGGTTCGCCAATCCGGCGCGGGATACCGAGGCTCGGCGAGTGCTGCATTCCGAGCCTTACTTGGCCGACGACTTGTTCCTGTTTGATGGCAACTCGAATCAGGTGGTGTTCATCATTCCTTCGCGGCGCCTTGTGGTACTGCGGATCGGTGACAACCCGCCGCGGGGTGCCGGTTCCGAGTGGGACAACAGTGCCCTGCCGAACCTTTTGCTTCGCGGCTTGCCAGAGGGGGGCTCTCCCCAGCCGCGTTGACCCGTTATGGTGTTGTAGTTTAATATAACACCCTGATTTCTTCGCCCCAGTGTCGCGCGCCGCTACCCGCGGCGGGTCCGTGGCACCGTTTTTCGTTAAAGGATGCCCTGCCCATGACCCGTCTGTCTTTGTCTTCCGTGCCGCGCCCGATTCTTTGGACCTTGGGTGCGATCGCTGCGCTGACCGCTCTCGGCCTGTTGCGTCTTTATTGGCCCTTTGGGCCGGCTAAAGCCCAGGGTAGCCCGGTGCCGCTCGTGACCACGCTGCGCATTGCGCCGATCGAGGACGCAGACCGGGTGTCTTTCACTGGGGCGATCGGTGCCCGCGACGAGGCTGCCTTGAGCGCCGAGGAGGGTGGTCGCGTCTCTGAACTTCATGCCGAAGTCGGCGATCGAGTTCGACGTGGGCAACTGCTCGCGCGACTCGATAATTCTTTGGTCGCACCGCAGATCGCGAGCTTGCAGGCTTCGCTCGAGGAGTCGCGCGCGAATGCCGCGGTGGCGGAGGCCGACTACCGACGGGCGCAGGCGGTGGCTGCGATCGGGGCCTTGTCTGCCCAGGAGATCGAACGTCGGGGCGCGGCATCGGTGGCGGCACAGGCCAAGGTCAAGGTGGTGAGCGCGCAGCTGAATGAAGCGCAAGCGCGCTACCGTCGAACGGAAATCCGCGCCCCCTTCGATGGCATCGTGCTGACCCGCGGCGCTGAGGTGGGCCAGCTTGCAAGTCCCGGTGGCGCAGCGTTGTTTCGTATTGGGCGCGCGGGTGGCATCGAATTGCGCGGGAATGTTGCGGAGCGGGATCTGCCGCAACTGACCGTCGGTCAGCGGGCCGATGTCCGTGTGACCGGTGTTGCCCAAGCCTTCCCCGGCAAAGTCCGTTTGATCGGCGCGGTAATCGATCCGCAAACGCGGCTCGGCAGCGTACGTGTCGATCTGACCCCGCACAAAGACCTGCGGCCCGGAGCTTTCGCCCGGGGTGAGATCAGCGTCGGCGCGGCGCTGCGACCCATCATTCCGCAAACTGCCGTGATGAGCGATACCGACGGTAACTTTGTCTTTGTCGTCGATGACGCGGCCACGGTCGTTCGTCGCGGCATCACGGTGGCAGGCTCCAGACCCGAGGGTCTGGTGGTGGCGAGTGGTCTGCAGGCCGGTGATCGCATCGTGGTGACCGCTGGGCCTTATCTGCGCGTCGGCGAGAAGGTGCGGGTCGCCCCATGAACAACATTTCCGCGTGGGCGATCCGTCATCCGACGTTCCCCATCGTGCTGTTTGTCGTTTTGAGCTTCATCGGCGTGGTGAGCTTCATTCGCTTGCCGATCAATTTGAACCCTGATTTGACCTGTCCGGTCATCATGGTTCAGGTATCGCAGCCGGGTGCTGCGCCCTCTGAGATCGAAACGCAGATCACTCAGAAGGTCGAGGGCGCAGTGCGCAGCGTTTCCGACGTGCGCAACATCAGCTCGCGTGCCAGTGAAGGGGCCTCGTTCACCAGCGTCGAGTTCCAGATCGGTACGCCGATTGATCGAGCGCTCAATGACGTCCGCGATGCGGTGAGCAAGATCCGGGCGGATCTTCCCGAAGGCGTGGATGAACCGCAAATCAATCGCATGGACATCGAGGGCGGCGTCATCGCCTATTACGCGGTGTCCACGACCAACCGCTCGCCAGAACAACTGAGTTGGTACGTCGATAACACGGTGAGCAAACGCCTGCTCGCCCTAAGCGGTGTTGCGCAGGCTTCGCGCGGCGGCGGCGTGTCGCGCGAGATTCGCGTAGAGCTCGATCCCGCGCGTATGCAGGCACTCGGTTTGACGGCGGCCGAAGTGAATCAGCAGTTGCGCCAACTGAATATCAATGCCCCCGGTGGGCGCGCTCAGGTCGGGGGCGGCGAGCAATCGATTCGCGTGCTGGGTTCGGCCGATACGGCACTGACACTCGGTGCAACGCAGATTCGACTGCTCAACGGCACCACGGTTCGTCTTGGCGACATCGCGCTCGTACGCGATGCGGTAGGCGAGCAGCGTTCCATTTCGCGTCTCAATGGGCGCGCCGCGACGACCTTCGGTGTGTTCAAGGCGCGCGGCGCCTCGGATGTGGCGACGCTTGATCGCGTCGAGGCGGAGATTGCCAAACTGCTCATCGAGGCGCCGGATATTTCCATCAAGCGCGTGTTCACCACCGTCGAGAACACCCGCGAGTCCTACAAGTCGGCATTGACCGCCATGATCGAGGGCTCGTTGCTCGCTGTGCTCGTGGTTTTCGTGTTCCTGCGCGACTGGCGGGCCACCGCCATCTCGGCGCTCGCGATCCCGCTCTCCGCGATTCCCACCTTTGCCTTCATGTACTGGCAGGACTTCACGCTCAACACGATCAGTCTATTGGCGCTATCGCTGGTGGCCGGCGTGTTGGTCGACGATGCCATCGTCGAGATCGAGAACATCGTTCGACATATGCGCATGGGCAAGTCCGGGTATCAGGCGGCGCTGGATGCGGCAGACGAAATCGGTTTGGCGGTTGTCGCGACCTCGGCGACGATCATCGCGGTGTTTCTGCCCGTGAGTTTCATGGGTGGATTCACGGGTCAGTATTTCAAACAATTCGGTCTGACGGTTGCAGCGGCGGTCTTCTTCTCACTACTTGTCGCACGATTGATCACCCCGCTGGTCGCGGCGTACACACTCAAACCTCACGAGGAGATCCGCGCTGCCGATGGTCCGCTGATGAGCGCGTATCTCGACTCGCTCCGGTGGAGTCTGCAGCATCGGCGTGCCACGCTCGTGGGCAGCACGCTGTTTTTCATTTTGTCAGTCGCGCTGCTTGCCTTGGTACCAAAGTCGCTCATTCCGCCCAACGATTTCTCCTCCGCACAAATCAACATCGAATTGCCACCCGGTGTGCAGCTTGAGCAGACGGCGCGGGTGTCGGCTCAGGTGACGGCGTTGATTTCGGCGCAGCCCGAGGTGACTGATGTGATCGAGTCCATCGGTGGCGGGGATGTCAGCGGTGCTGAAATCTACGTCTCGCTCGTGCCGCGTCAGCAGCGTGACGTGTCGCAAAAGCAGTGGGAGGATCGCCTCAGCCCGCAATTCGCTGCGATTCCCGACGCCCGTGTCTCGTTCGTTGGCGGCGAGGGTGGCGGCGGTAGGGCGATTACCCTTTATTTGACGGGTGAAGATCCCGTAAAGCTCGACGCCGCCGCGCGCCGCGCCGTGGCCGCGATGCGCGGTCTTCGCGAATTGCGTGATCCGCGTGTGGCGGGCGATTTGCCCCGGCCCGAAGTGTTGGTCACTCCGCGCCTTGACCTTGCTGCAGAGCTTGGTGTGTCCGTCGCCGCCATCAGCCAGACCATCCGCATCGCCACGCTCGGCGATCTACCGCAGAACGCCGCGAAGTTCTCGCTGGCCGAGCGACAAGTGCCGATACGTGTGAGCTTGCTCGAAGATGCGCGACGTGACCTCGCCACGCTCGAGAATCTGCCGGTTCGTACTTCAAGCGGCACCACTGTGCCGTTGAAGGCTGTCGCCGACATCAGTTTCGGCCAGGGCCCGTCCATGATCCGACGCTACAACCAGAGCCGACGCATCGTGCTCGAGTCTGAACTCGCGACCGGTTACGAGCTCGGTCCGGCGTTGGAACGCGTTAACAACCTCCCTGAAATCAAAAATCTGCCTGAAGGGATCAGACTTGTTCAGGTTGGGCAGGCGGAGTTTATCCAGGAGCTCTTCAGCAACTTCCTGCTCGCGATCGTCGCGGGAGTGCTGCTGGTGTTTGCCGTGCTCGTGCTGCTGTTTGCGCGCGTCTTCCAGCCCATCACGATTTTGGCCGCATTGCCGCTGTCGGTCGGGGGCGCCGTGCTGGCTTTGATGTTGACTGGCAAGCCGTTCTCGATGCCCGTAGTCATCGGGTTTTTGATGTTGATGGGTATCGTCGGCAAGAACTCGATTTTGTTGGTCGATTTCGCGATCGAGGAGATGCGTGCCGGCAAAGAAAGAACCGAAGCGTTGATCGAGGCGGGGCACAAACGTGCACGGCCGATCATCATGACGACGGTGGCCATGGTGGCCGGCATGCTGCCGGTTGCGATCAGCACGGCGGGTGGTGGGTTTCGTGCGCCCATGGGGATCGCGGTGATCGGTGGTTTGATTACTTCCACCGTGCTGACGCTCGTCATCGTGCCTGCGGTGTTCTCACTGATCGACGATCTTGAAAAATGGACCTCGCCGCGGGTGGCAAAGTGGTTGACGAGTTCCGGCGAGCGCGGCGTCCCCACGCCGCGCTGACGTGGCGCTAGGCGCGACCCCAGAGCGCGGCCAGTAGTAGCGTGCTGAGCGCGATGTAGCTCGTAGCCAGCGCGCCGAGCAGCAGCGGTTGCCAGCCTTGCGCCACGAGGCGACGCATGTCCGTCTCGAGTCCCACGGCGGCGAGCGCAAAGGTCAACAGCACTTGCGTGGCGACACTGGCGGCGCTGCGCCACTTTGGGTCGATCCACCCGGTATCCCCGATGAGCACGAGCGCCAGAAACCCAAATACGAACCACGGAATCGGCGCGCGACCCGCACTCGGGGCACCGTTGGCGGCCGTTTGACGGGCCGCCCACAGGCCCATGCCGATAACGAGCGGCGCAAGCATGAGCACGCGTGCGAGCTTGGCGACCGTGGCGAACTCACCCTCGGCCTGACCCCGAGCAAAGCCTGCAGCCACGACCTGCGCGACCTCGTGCACGGAAGCCCCGCTCCAGAGGCCGTAGACCTGCGGCGACAGATCGAGCGAGGCACCGAGCAGCGGGTAACTGAACATCGCGATGGTGCCGAATAAGGTGACCGTAGCGAGCGCATAGGCGACGCTTTCATCGCCATCACGGACCACCGTATTGGCGGCGACGATGGCCGAAGCGCCACAGACCCCCGTGCCCGCCGCAATGAGCGTCGCAAGGCCGGGTGCAACCCCGAGCCGAGCGCCGAGCCACAGGGTGAGGAGGTAAGTGCTGAAGAGGGCAAAGGTGAGGATCAGCAGACCTGTCCAGCCAATCCCCAGGATATCGACCAGCGTCACCTGCAGGCCGAGCAAGATGATCCCAAGCCGCAGCGGAACACGCAGGCCAAAGGCGAGTCCGGCGCGCGCAGACTCAGGTCGCCCAAAGGTGTTTCGGACCAGCATCCCGATCATGATCGCCAGCATCAACGGGCTGATCCGAGCGAGGCCTGGCAGGTGAAGGGCGCGAAGCAGGAAGGCGGCGACGGTGACCGCGCCGCCCAACGCGAGGCCGGGCAGTAGGGCCTGCCAGCGGTGACCCGAGGGGGGCGAAACGGCGCTGGCTGAGACCACGGACGACTCCTGAATACGGGGCTGCACTATACTCGAAGCAAAAAAGCCTTGCGGACGAGGGACTTGTGTTAGACTCCCGGGTGATCGTTGGCTTTCTGTCTGCATCTCTGGGCGTCGAACACGCCGGTCTGCATTGCCGAATCGACATCGATCAGGTGGCTGTCGGCATTCACCGCGGCCGTTATGTGTGTGTTACTAGAGAGTGTTTCCAGAGATGGCGAAAATATATGTAGGCAATCTGCCGTTTTCGGCAGACGAGGCGGCGGTTCGTGCGCTGTTCTCGCAGCATGGTACCGTCGAGTCGGTGTCGCTGCCGGTTGACCGTGATACCGGTCGTCCGCGTGGCTTCGGCTTCGTCGAGATGCCGCAAGACGACGCGGCCCGTGCGATCCAGTCGCTGAACGGCTACTCCATGGGCGGGCGTCCGCTGCGCGTCAATGAAGCGCAGGATCGTCCCCGCACCGGTGGCGGTGGCGGCCGTCCGGGCGGCGGTGGCGGTGGCTACCGCGGCGGTGGCG
>JBJTBK010000099.1:0-4190 GCA_046091245.1 Nevskiaceae bacterium
TACGCCAGCGAAAGTACGTCTGCTCCGTCACCCCGATCTGCTTGGTCACCTGACCCATCGTCTGCCCCTGGCCGATCAGCACATCGGCCTCCCGAAGCTTATGGATGATCTCCTCGGTCGTGTATCTCTGCTTCGCCATCGTCCACGTCTCCTGTCCCATTTATGAACATTAAACATGGACCAAAAATACCGGGTCGGGTCATATGGGAAATGGTTAAACTGCCCATCGTCCTGCCGATTTTGCCCTAGTTGTTCGGGTATCCTCTGCCCACCAGATTGGTGGGCAGAGGAGTATGAATGAGTAACGATAATGCCGAGCTCAGCGCGACGGAAGGCGCGCTGCAACTGATTGCCTCGCGAAGCTCGGTCAAGAAGTTCGCCGACGAGGCGCCATCCCGCACCCAAATCGAGACGCTGCTGTCTGCAGCCAGTCGAGCGCCTGATCACGGGCGCCTAGCGCCTTGGCGATTTACGGTATTGCAAGGGGCGTCGCGAGAGATTCTCTCCAAGGCGATGCAGACGGCGTTCGTGGAGCGCAACCCGACGGCGGACAGCGAGGCAATCGAGCGTGAGGGATCGAAAGCATTTCGATCACCGGTGTTGATCGTCGTTACTGCGATTACCCAGGAACATCCGAAAGTACCGGAAATCGAGCAGTGGGTCGCCGTCGGTGCAGCGGTCCAAAATCTCTGGACTGCGGCCCAGGCACTAGGGCTTGGCTGCGCGTGGAAGACAGGCTCACACGCGTACAGTAACCATGTGCTGCAAGCTCTTGGTTGCGCGCCGACGGAGAGGATCATCGGCTTCGTGCACGTGGGGATACCGCTGACCGTAGCTCCGGTCAGACCCGCGGAGTTTGCGGACAAGACGCGCTGGCTGTGACTCGGCGCGTCAGGGCGTAGGCATTACGCGGTAATCAAAGCGAATTAGGGCGCTCTCGATTGTGTCGATGGATTTCGCCTGTAGCGTGTCGCCCTCGGGGGAGGCGCTAACGGTGGGAGAGTCGCATGAGAGCGTTGGTAAGTATCGTCGCAGGCGTGTCAGTTTTTTTGTTGTGCGGGGGCAGTAGCGCGGGCGCACAAACGATTCCGGGTACAGGGTATCGCGCTGGAGCGGCTAGTAGTCCCGTGTCGGGCGCTGCGGGTGGCGGCACCGTGGTCGGTGCCGAG
Source organism: Nevskiaceae bacterium (assembly GCA_046091245.1). GTDB lineage: Bacteria > Pseudomonadota > Gammaproteobacteria > Steroidobacterales > Steroidobacteraceae > UBA964. The sequence continues at coordinate 1,170 of JBJTBK010000099.1, forward strand.
GGGCTGGAGCGGTGTGATGCGCCGCTAGGCCTTATCGCCATCGCGGATCCGCGCGACGAAATGATCCGTGCCTTGTGGGGTTATCGGTTGCAGTCGCCCGTGCAGCTAATTCGGTTGATAGTGCAGCAGTCCAACTGCTTTACCGTAGTCGAGCGCGGGGTCGGAGCCGATTACATTCTTCGGGAGCAGTCGCTGCGGCGCACAAATGAGACAGGGCAGACGGAGCCTACGAGGCTTGTGGCGGCGGATTATGTTCTGACTCCGGCGGTGGTTTTCGCCGAGGACAATGCCGGTGGATTAAACGGTGACCTTGACGGCTGGTTGAATCGCTCAAGCCCATTGTGGGGCCGACTGACGGGGGGCGTGCGCTTCAAGGAGGCGCAGACCAGCATGTTGCTGGCCGATGCGCGTACGGGCATTCAGGTGGCTGCTGCCGAGGGTAGTACGCGCAAGGCCGACCTGAACCTCCTTGGTCGCATGCACAATCGTACGACGTACGGTTCCCTCGGCGGCTACGGTAATACCAACGAGGGCAAGATCGTGGCAGCCGCTCTGCTAGACAACTACAACAAGATCGTTCGCGTCGTACGCCCGATGGGTTCGGTGCAGCGCGCGAGCGCGGCGATGAACGCAGCGCCCGGCACTGTTGTGGCGACGGCGACCGCTGGAGTTGCCAGCGTGGATGTCGGGGATGTGGTCCGCCCTCGAATCGCCAACATCCGACTGTTCAAATCGCCGGACTCGACAGCAGATGTCGTCACGACGCTGGGGCGGACGGAGGAGTTGGTCGTGACGGCGACCAATCGAAATGGCTTTGTCGCCGTGCGCGGCGCGAGCAGTGCCGGCTGGGTAGAGCGTGAACTCGTAGCGCGATTGCCTTAACGTAGTTCGTTGGCGCTGACGAGAAAGCCGTTCTCGTCGGCGTACAACCAATCTCCGGGGCGAAAGGTCACGCCGGCGAATCGGACCACGACACTGCGTTCACCAGTGCCGTGCTGCTGCGGCCGCGTCGGGCACACGTTGAGTGCCCGTGCGGCCAGCGGCATCTGCCCGAGCATCTCGATGTCACGCACCGCACCATTGACGATGATGCCGGCCCAGCCGTTTTCGATCAGCAACCCACCGAGCTTGTCGCCGAACAGCGCGCGACGCAGCGAGCCGCCGCCGTCGACCACCATCACTCGGTCTTGGCCCGGGGTAGCGAGCGTTTGCTTTAGCAGCAGGTTGTCTTCATGGCATTTGATGGTGTCGATACGGCCATGGAATCGACGTACCGTGCCATAGTCCCGGAAGAGTGACTCGCCGGTCTGAACGGCATCGGGGTGGTCGTCGGAGAGGTCGCAGATGCTTCGAATCATGGAGACGTTCCGTGTTCTGTGGTATCCCTTGAGCGCTTGATTATGCAGCAATTATCTGCGGGGGGAAGATGATACTCATCACTGGCGCAACCGGCCGTACGGGAAGTCATGTTGCGCGTGGACTGTCGGCGCGTGGTCTGGCTGTTCGAGCCTTGGTGCGTAATCCGACCAAGGCTGCAGCACTGGCCGCGGCCGGCGTCGAGCTCGTCACCGGCGATGCGGGTGACGCTGAGAGCGTTCGGGCCGCAATGCGGGGTGTAAGCAAGGTTGCGGTCATTTTTCCGAATGGCGAGCAGCAACTCGCGCTGGAGAAGCAGGTCGTGGACGTTGCCGTGGCCGCAGGGGTAGCGCAAATACTGAAGATCTCCTCGATGGAGTCCTTGCCGACAGCGCGTAACCCGACCCATCGCGTGCACTGGGACTCGGAGCAGCACATCCGGGCGAGTGGTGCGGCTTGGACCATGGTACGACCCAGTTTCTACATGCAAAACTTTTTTGCGAACGCGGCCACCATCAAGGCGGAGGGCAAGTTCTATTACCCGTTTGGCGAGCGGGGCGCAGCCGCACTCACTGATTCGCGCGATGCGGGATTCTTCGCAGCCCACTGCCTCGCCACAACGGGGCACGAGAACAAAAGTTACGACATCACAAGTCCGGATAAGCTGAGCTTTCACGATGTCGCAGCCGTTTTTTCGCGTGAACTCGGTCGGCAGATCGACTACGTGCCGCAGGACCCGGCCGCGTACAAGGCGTATCTCGGTAAGTTTCTCGCCAGTCGTTGGCACTTGGACGCTGTGTGCGACATCTTTGCCGAGATTGCCGCCGGGTATGTCGTTGAGCCCACGAATGTGTTCAAGCAGGTCACGGGGCGCGATCCGGTGACGCTCGCCCAGTTCGTCCGCGATTTCCGAGCGGTATTCACGCCTTGAGTGCGTGCTGATTCCGATCTCGTACCGTGCTCACAGATTCTGAGGACGACAAACCATTGGGTACCGGGCTGGTGCTGCGTGCCGCCCGGTTTGCAGCCTGGAAGCATCGGCACCAGCGACGTAAGGGCAAGGGTCGCTTGCCCTACATCAACCATCCACTCGATTTGGCCCATGTACTGTGGTTCGAGGGGCAGGTGACCGATCCGGTCGTACTGGCTGCTGCGCTGCTGCACGACACGATCGAGGATACGCAGACCAGCGTTCAGGAATTGCAGGGCGAGTTCGGCGAACAGATCGCCGGTATCGTCATGGAAACGACCGACGAAAAATCACTCGACTGGCGTGTCCGCAAGAAATTGCAAATCACGCGCGCGCGAGGCGCCTCGACGCCAGCGAAGCTCGTCAAACTCGCCGACAAGATTTGCAACCTGCGCAGCCTAATCGCCAGCCCGCCCCAAAACTGGAGCGTTGAGCGACAGCGGCACTACTTCGACTGGGCGAAAGAAGTGGTCGACCAACTGCGCGGTACGAACGAGGATCTCGAACTGCGCTTCGATCAGGTCTACCGCAAGCGCCCTTGAGGGCGCTTAGGCAGCGTACTTCTTGGCCATTGCTTCGAGTGACATCGGTCGGATGGTCGCCGCCTTGCCGGCGCAGCCAAAAGCCTCGTACCGTGCGATGCAAATTTCTTTGGCAGCCAGCATGGCTTCCTTGTTGTACTTGCGCGGATCGAA
>JBJTBK010000100.1:0-10089 GCA_046091245.1 Nevskiaceae bacterium
CCCTAGCGTGCGTTCCCTATGGAGTAGGGCGTAGCGTGGATCGAGGGCCGAGAGCTTGATGGAAATCGACGAATGAGCGTGCACGGAGGCTGCTGCCGTGATCGGGCCCGCGTGCCGTGCTGCGGCAATCGCTTCGATCGCGTGCAAGTCCGCTTCGAGGGACCGGCGCGCCTCGGCATCAGTGCGGGCACCTTCGCCCAGCATGTCGAAGGCGGCGAGGGCGAGCGACGGCTCTTTGGCGGATCGCCGCAGGGCTTCCTCGATGCTGCGACCGACGACGAATTCACCGCCGATGATGGTCATCGCCCGGCGCAACGCCTGGCGTACGATCGGCTCGCTGGCCCGCTGGGTGAGGCCGCGCAGGAACCCCCCGGCATCGCCGGTCATCGAGGTCGGCAAATCCACCAGTCGTCCAGTGAGCATGAGGCCCCAGGTCGACGCATTCACGAACAGGGAGTCGGAGCGCCCTGCGTGCGCTCCCCAATCGCCGGCGGCGAGTTTCTCCGCGATCAGGCGGTCGGCAGTATCGTCGTCGGGGATCCGCAGCAGGGCCTCCGCAAGGCACATCAGGGCTATGCCTTCCTGGTTGGACAGACCAAACTCCTGAAGGAAGGCATCGAGGTAGGGTCGATCCTCGGCGCGCGCCCGAGCACCGGCTACCCACCGCCGCGCCGACTCGAGAGCGGACTGCCTCTCACCGGCAGAGAGGGCCTCGAGCAATGCGGTGACGTCCTGCGCCTCATCGCGCAGCGGGGGCGAGCGGAACTCCATGGATTCGCATTATGCCCGCCTTGGCGCGGCTCCAGCGCGGAAAGGCGGCACCGTCATGAAACTTTCAGGCGTCTTCGGGTACACTCCGCCATCTCTTTTCTTCGGTGACACATGGAAACACTTGGCCCCCCGCAGGCAGACCCCTCGACCACGACGAGCCGTAAAGCTTTGTTGCTGGCGTTCGAGAATGCGGGTTACCTCAAGCCTTTCGTCGCCCTGCTTCTCGATCTGGGTATTTTCGCGGGTGGCCTGACGCTGGTGCTGATGGATGGCGCCGTGTTGTGGAAGATCCTCGGTTCGGCGCTCATCACTGCAGGCATCGTGCGCTTGTTTTTGATTGGTCATGACGCCTGCCATGGCTCGTTTTTCAAGAGCCAGTTGCTGAACGATATCTTTGGTCGGGTGGCGTTCCTGCCCTCGATGACGGCCTTCAGTCTCTGGGATGTTGGCCACAACGTCGCGCACCACGGCTTCAATAATCTCAAGGGGCGCGATCAGGTCTGGGCGCCGTTCTCCAAAGAAGAGTTTGATGCCCTGCCGCGTTACCGGCGGGTGCTCGAGCGGATTTACCGCAGTGGAGCGGGCTGGGGTCTTTATTACTTCCTCGAGCTGTGGTGGAAAAAGCTTTACTTCGCCACCCGGCGTCAGATCGGCGCGAGCCGCGCCAAGTACCAGTGGGACAGTGTGCTGGTGACGGTCGGTATGGCGTCCTGGATCGCCTTGGTGGCACTTGTGGCGATCGAGACGGAGCAGAGCTTCTGGCTCCTGTTCGTGCTCGGCATCGTCGTGCCCTTCGCCCTGTGGAATGCCATCATGGGTTTCGTGGTGTTCGTGCACCACACCCACCCAGCCATTGCCTGGTTCCAGAAGCGGCAGGAGTGGCAGCGCTACCGTGCCTATCTCACCGCGACCGTGCACGTGAAGTTTCCGTTTGGCATCGATCGCTTGATGCACAACATCATGGAGCACAACGCGCACCATCTGAATCCGCGTATCCCGATGTACTCGCTGCGAAAGGCACAGCATGTGTTGAACGAGCGGTTCAACGACCAGTACCAGGCCTACCGTATGACTTGGCAGGTGTATCGGGACTGCGTTCGCCGCTGCAAGCTCTATGATTTCGCCAATCACGCGTGGCTTGATTTCCGCGGCCAGGTGACGTCGCGCGTCAATTTGGTTGCGGCATCGGCCGGCTGAGGTTCGCTGCCCTGGCTGATTTGCTGCACGGGGTCTACCTCGATCGGTTCGTTACCGAGCTTCCGGGTGACCACAGCGGAGACACCGAACCTCGGACAGTTCCTGGGGTGTGCTACTCGCTGATCCAGCCTACCCCAGTCCGTGATGCGCACCTGCTCGCGTGGAATGCGACGCTCGCGCAGCAACTCGGTTTCGACGCGCAGGCCCCTGAGGCCTCTGCCTTGCAAGTGCTTGTCGGTAATGCCGTGGCCCCGGGTATGCGTCCCTACGCCGCGCGATATGGCGGACACCAATTTGGCAACTGGGCGGGTCAGTTGGGCGATGGCCGCGCGATCCCGCTCGGTGAACTTCGCCTCGCCGATGGCAGCGTCCGCGAGTTGCAACTCAAGGGCGCCGGCCAAACGCCGTACTCACGGTTTGCGGACGGGCGCGCCGTGCTGCGTTCGAGTCTGCGCGAATATCTCTGCAGCGAGGCGATGCATGCGCTCGGTGTGCCGACGACGCGAGCCTTGAGTCTCCTCGGAACCGGCGAGGGGGTCGTTCGTGACATGTTCTACGACGGCAGGCCCGCGACCGAACCGGGCGCCATCGTGTGTCGAGTGGCGCCGTCTTTTGTGCGCTTCGGCAATTTCGAGATCCACGCCGCGCTGCAGGAGCACGATCCGCTGCGTCGCCTGCTCGAGTGGGTGATTCGACATCACTTTCCGCAGTACGCACCGGACGCTGCGGCCATCGCCGATAGTCGCCGGTATGCCGACTGGTTCCGCGAGGTGTGCGAGCGGACCGCGGTCATGGTGGCGCACTGGATGCGGGTCGGTTTCGTGCATGGCGTGATGAACACCGACAACATGTCCGTGCTCGGCCTGACCATCGACTACGGGCCTTACGGTTGGCTCGAAGGCTACGACCCCGATTGGACGCCCAACACGACCGATGCCTCGGGCCGTCGGTATTGCTACGGCAATCAACCGCAGATCGCGCTGTGGAACCTGGCGCGCCTCGCGAGCGCTCTGTTGCCGCTCGTCGAGGACAAGGCTGCCCTGCAGGAGGGCCTCGAGCACTATCGGACCACGTTCGCGGCGCAGCACCAGACGATGTTCGCGGCGAAGTTGGGTCTGCGCGGTCTCGATCGATCGGAGGACGAGGCCTTGCTTGCCGATTTACTGAGCTTGCTGCAGATGGCCGAGACCGACATGACCCTGTTCTTCCGCGGGCTCGGCAACCTGGACGGGCGAGAGGCGGTGGCGCTTGCGTTGTACGCGCCGGATGCACTCGACGCGCAGCAGACTGCACGGTGGGATGCTTGGTTTGTTCGCTATGCGCAGCGCGCGGCCGCGGAGGGCGAGACGCTCGAGATTCGGCGTGAGCGCATGAACGCGCGCAATCCGCTTTACGTGCCGCGCAACTACCTTGCGCAGCAAGCCATCGATGCGGCGACGCAGGGGGATCTCGCGCCGCTACACCGGCTACTGCGCGTTCTGGAGCGACCTTACACCGAGCAAGTGGGATGCGAGGTCTTTGCCGCTAAACGACCGGAGTGGGCGCGTCATAAACCGGGCTGTTCAGCGCTCTCCTGCAGTTCCTGAAGCATTGACGCTGCAGCGGTGCCCGCGTAGTCTTCTCTTTTTAAATTTTCCCTTCGAGGCGGCCGACGATGACGACCATGTCCCAGCGTTCCTATTGGCTTACCGCGGGCTCCCTTGCGGCGATCATGGCCGTGACCCGGATCGGGCATTTTGGTGAAGCGGGCGGTCTGCCGGACGCGTCTTGGGCGGTGTTTTTCCTGGGCGGCCTGTGGCTGCGCGACTCGCGCCTGTTCCCGGCGTTCTTCGGGTTGGGTTGGGTGGCCGACATGATCGCCTTCTCGCTCGGCACACCGACCAACTGTTACTCGATTGCGTACCTGTTCCTGATTCCGGCCTATGGCAGCCTCTGGCTGGCTGGTCGTCTGGCCAGTGAGCGCCTGCCGCGGCAGGTGGCCGCGGTGGTGGTCGGGGCTACGCTCGCCTTCGGGTTCGCAAACCTCGGCATGCTGTGGCTTGCGCCGAGCGCCCAGGGCCTCTCCGGGGTCGAGTTCGCTCGTGCCGTGATCGGCTACTTCCCGGGTTATCTGCTGACGATGAGCGTCTACGTCGCCGTCGGCCTGCTCGCGGCTCAGTTGCTCAGCAAGCTTCGGCTGTCGGGTCGCGTCAGCGAGTAAAGAAGTCAGCCGTCTGGATAACAACGGCGTTTTCAAAAATTGAAGGGCGCGGCGGAGAAATCCGCCGCGCCCTTTGCTTTGAGACGCTGCGTGGCGTCGATCACTGACCCCAAGGGAGGGTGGTGGCGACCGTAAAGACGACCTTGCTCTCAGAGGATCCAATGTCATCCGGCGCGTTCTTGTAGGCGGCGAGGTCGCTGCCGTCGACCCATTTGAGGTTCAGGGCAAAGTTGCCGACAGTCTTGCTGATACCGATCGAGTAGTCGGTGTAACTGTCGTCACCCCAGTAGTCGCCGTCACTGTAGCCGGCGTGCAGGTTGAACGAGAAGTCATTGGCCATTGGGATGGCGGCGTTTGCTTCGATGTACGAGGCTGACTTGCCGCTGTTGCCGAAGTCCCAGGCGTACCAGATCTTGGCCGAGACAGCCTTGTAACCGAAGCCCGCATAGGCCTCGGTGAACTTCAAATCCTTGTAGGTATCGAGGTAGAGGTACTGGATTACCCCGACGTCGAAACTGACGTCCTCGCTGATGCTGCCCCGGTAACCTGCCAGCAAATCAAGCTCAACATCAGAGTCACCGAAATTCACGTTGCTGGCCCAGGCGCCGACATAAAGGCCTGACTCGCCCGACCAGTCGAGACTCGCCTGCAGGGCCGGGTCACGTGCCGTCTGCGTGATGCCGCGGAAGTCGTAGTCGGAGGCAACAGTAATGGTCGAACTGACTTCGGCATTGGCGGTGGCGGCCATGCCACTCAGCGCGACGACGGCGATGATCGGGGCAGTCTTCATGAATGGAATCCTCGGGGGTGTGATGACTGGGGAATTCAGAGCAAGCGCCGTGCCACGGTTAAACTCGCGTTTTCGTGGGCCGACGGGCCATTCTAACGCCAAATGCGCACCGCTTTGGTGCAGTAAAGCCCACTTCGCGCCGGGGATAGTGCAGCGCTGCTGCTAAACTCTCGCGATGCCGAATGCCTTGTTCGATGGCCCGGTGGCCTTTGTCGATGTGGAAACCACCGGGGGTCATCCAGCGTGGCACCGTGTCACCGACATTGCCATCGTGGCGATGCGCGCGGGGGAGGTCGAGTGGGAGTGGCATACCCTCGTCAATCCCGGCGTACGCATCCCGCCTTCCATTCAGCAACTCACGGGCATCAGCAACGAGATGGTGGCCGAAGCGGCGCCGTTTGCGGAGCTCGCCGGTGAGATCGCCGAACGATTGGCCGGACGACGGTTCGTTGCCCATAACGCCCGCTTCGACTACGGTTTCGTGCGCGCCGAGATGCGCCGTGCCGGACGGCAGTTCAGTGCGCCGCTCGCTTGTACGGTGCGCTTGTCGCGCGAGTTGTACCCCGAGGAGCGGCGTCATAACCTCGACTCGATCATGGCGCGGCACGGCCTCGAGTGCTCCTCGCGACACCGGGCGTTGCCGGACGCTCAGGTGCTCGCGCAGTTTTGGCAGCGACTTCGCGCCGAGTGGCCCTTGCAGCGACTCGATGAGGCGCTCGAACGCGTCGCTCAACGACCCTCGTTGCCTTCGCAGTTGCCGGCCGACTTGCTCGACGATTTGCCGGAGAGTGCGGGCGTCTATCGCTTTCATGGCGAGCAGGACGCGTTGCTGTACGTCGGCAAGGCCAACAATTTGCGCGAGCGGGTGTTGTCGCACTTCATGTCGGCCACTCGCGACGCGAAGTCGCAGCGGCTCTGTACCCAGGTGCGCCGCATCGAGTGGACCGAGACGGCCGGTGAGCTCGGTGCGCTGCTGCTCGAATCCAAACTCGTGCGGACGCGGCAGCCGGTGTACAACCGTCGGCTGCGCGGCAACGCCGAAGTGTGGAGTTGGCAGTTTGCCGACACCCTCGAGCCGCCGCGGCTGCAGCCGCTTGCGGGGCCGCTGCCGAGCGCAGGCGATTTCTTTGGACTTTATCCCACGGCGCGTCAGGCTCGCACGGCGCTCACCAATCTCGCGCGCGAGCAGCGATTGTGTCTGCGTGTGCTCGGACTCGAGGCGGGCGGTGCCGGGTCGTGTTTTGGGTATCAGGTCGGTCGTTGCGCGGGTGCCTGTGTGGGGGCTGAGTCACCGGCCAAGCATGCGTTGCGGGCCAAACTTGCACTGGCCCCACTGAAACTGCGCGCTTGGCCCTATGCAGGCGCAGTGGCAGTCGAGGAGCAGGACGCACTCGGTGTGCGGCATTGGCATGTGATTGATGGCTGGCAGTATCTGGGCACCCACGTACTCGAGGCCGGGAATGATCACGCGGTGGCGTTGGACACCCAACGCGAGGGCTTTGACGCCGACACGTACCGCATCTTGGTGCGGCACCTGAAGCCTGGGGTACGTGGCGTGCGGCCGTGGCCGCAGTCCGCGCCGTGGAACGAGCCATGAGCGCGGTGGGTTCGCTGCTACCGCTCGTGGTCAGCGTACCGCGGGGTTTCGGTGACTTGCTCGCTGAGGAACTACGCCGGTTCGGTGCGCTCGAGGTACGCGAGCGCGGTAACACGGTGGCGTGCACGGGTTCGCTTGAAGTCGCCTACCGCGTGTGCCTCGAATCGTGGGTGGCGAGCCGGGTGTACCTTGAACTGCTGCGCTTCGAGGCGGCTGACGATGCTGAAATCTACAAGGCGCTGCACAGCATTCCTTGGACGCAGCATATCGACCCGCAGTTCACCATCGCGTGCGAATGGAGTGGGCGCCATCCGGCGATCGGTAACACCCACTACGGCACGCTGCGTCTCAAGGATGCGATTTGCGATGCTCTGCGCGAGAGCACGGGTCGCCGACCGGACGTCGCGATGCAGCAGCCGGGTGTACGCGTACATGCCCATGCCGTTGGCACCAAGGTCACGGTCTCGCTGGATTTGGCCGGTGAGGGTTTGCATCGACGCGGCTGGCGTGGTGAGACGGGCGAGGCGCCGCTGCGCGAGAACATTGCGGCGGGCATCCTGCTGCGCGCCGGGTGGCCGCGGATCGCTGCTGCCGAGGGCGGTTTCATTGACCCGCTCTGCGGCTCAGGAACGTTGGTGATCGAAGCGGCGCGCATGGCCGCAGGGTTCGCCGCCAATCATCGACGACGTTACTTCGGCTTTCTGCAGTGGCGTGGACACGATGCGCCGCTGTGGAGCGCGCTCTGCGCGGCGGCGGCTACGCGCGCGGAGCGCGGCTTGCAGGTATGGCGTGAGTCGGGCCGAGGGCCATTGCAGGGGCGTGAGCAGGAGGCGCGGTTGGTGCGCGAGGCCCGCTTGAATGCTTCGCACGCCGGTGTCGGCGAGTTGTGCGAGTTTTCAACCGGTGCGCTCGCAGACGCTGCGCCGCCTGCCGGCGCTGCCGCTGGCCTGCTATGCACCAACCCGCCGTGGGGTGTGCGGCTCGGCGATGCTGCCGGTGCGCGCGCGGTGCACGCGGAATTGGGCCGCGTGCTGCGCGAGCGGTTTCAGGGTTGGGAGGCGGCGGTCCTGACAGGCGATGCCTCGCTCGGGCTGGAACTCGGCTTGCGTGCGCACCGCGTGCACACGGTTTGGAACGGGGTGCTCGAGTGCCGCTTGCTGCGTATTGTCGTGAAGGCCGAGGCCGAGCGGGATCTGAAGCCGCAGAGCGGCTCGCAAATCGATTTGCAGCTTGCCGAGACACCGGGTGCGGTGATGTTCGCCAACCGCATCCGCAAGAATCTCAAACAATTAACGGCTTGGCTGCGGCGCGAGCAGGTGACGTGCTTTCGACTCTACGACGCCGACATGCCCGAGTATGCCTTCGCCATCGACGAGTACGCAGCGGCAGAGTCGGGCGAGCGCTGGTTGCTGGTGCAGGAGTACGAAGCACCGCGCGAGATTCCGCCTGATACGGTTCGCCGCCGGCGCAGCGAGGCGCTTGCCGGGCTTGTTAGTGCAACCGGTGTGCCCGCCCAAAACGTCAAACTTCGCACGCGACGCCGGGTGCAGCGCGGCGATCAGTACACCAAGCGCGACGAACGACGCGAATTCCATGTGGTGCGCGAGAACGGCCTGCTGTTTCGCGTCAACTTTGACGACTACCTCGATACGGGCCTCTTTCTCGACCATCGCACGACGCGCGCTCGATTGCGCGAGGCAGCCGCGGGCAAACGATTCCTAAACCTGTTTGCTTACACGGGCACTGCCACCGTGTACGCGGCAGCCGGTGGCGCCACGGCAACCACCACGGTGGACTTGTCGGCGACCTATCTCGATTGGGCGCGCGCCAATCTCTCACTGAACGGGTTTGACCGTCCGCAGCACCGGCGCGAGCAGGCGGATGTACGTGAGTGGCTCATCGAGGCGCATCAACGAGCCGAGCGGTTTGATCTGATCTTCTGTGATCCGCCGACCTTCTCGAACAGCAAGCGCATGGATGGTGTGTTCGATGTGCAGCGTGACCATGTGTCGTTGATCAGTCGATGCATGATCTTGCTGTCGCCCGGTGGGCGGCTGGTGTTTTCGACCAATGCGCAGCGCTTCAAGATCGACGCCGAGGGTCTTGCGCGTTGGCAGGTGAGGGATGTCAGTCGACCGACCATACCTGCGGACTTTGTGCGAAATACGGATATACATCAGTGTTTCGAGATCGACTCCTGAGCGGCGTGGCCGGGCCTTGGTCACCGGCGGTGGCGCGGTGGCGCAGTCTCCGTCAGGTGCGTATGGTGGGCCCATGATGCGCCGTTTCTTTGAAATTTCCGGACTCGTACTCGTGATAGCGGCGCTTGCCGCCTGTGGTGGCAGGGGTAAACCGGCTGCGCCGGTTTCCTCACTGACCGTCACCGTCACTCAGCCACAGCGGCAAACGGTGGAGCGCGAAATCGTCGCCTCGGGGTCGGTCGCAGCGTGGCAGGCGATGTCGCTCGGTGTCGAACTCAGCGGCATCCGCGTCGCGAACGTGTGGGTTGAGCCGGGTGCGCGCGTCTCGGCCGGTCAGGCCTTGCTGGAACTCGATCGTCGGACGCTGGATGTCCAGGCGCGGCAAGCGGAGGCCAATCTCGCGCAGGCCAAGGCGAGCGCCGAGCTGGCGATTGCGCAGGCGACTCGTGGCGAGACCTTGCTCGAGCGCAATCTGATCTCGACCAATGATTACGAAGTACTTCGAGCTAACCGCGCCAAGGCTGAGGCCCAACGTACCTCGGCCGAGGCCGAGCGGGACAACGCACGCTTGCGGCTCGGCTTTGCGACATTGCGGGCGCCCGACTCGGGGATCGTCTCGGCGCGGAACGTGCAGCCGGGGCAGATCGTCGCAAGCGGCGCCGAGTTGTTGCGCCTGATCCGTCGTGGCCGCCTCGAGTGGCGTGCCGAGGTGGCCGAGACCGATTTGCCTCGCCTCAAGATCGGCGATCGGGTGGCCTTGCGGGGTCCCGACGGTGCGGCCGTCGAAGGGCGGATCCGTGCGGTGTCGCCGGCCATCAACCCCCAGACCCGCACGGCTCTGGTTTATGCCGATTTGGCGGAGCCGGGCGCGCTGCGTGCCGGCATGTTCGCCGAGGGTCGTTTAAGGGTCGGGCAGGCCGAGGTCACCGTTGTGCCTCGTGAGTCGGTGGTGTTCCGCGATGGCTTTCCCTACGTGTTCTCCGTGGGCGAGGGCGGCGTGGTGGGTCAACGACGCATCGATGCCGGTGCCTCCTACGGCGAGCGGATCGAGGTTCGCTCGGGCCTCACCCTTAACGACCGCATCGTCGTTCGCGGCGCCGGGTTTCTCGGTGATGGCGACATCGTGAAGGTAGTCGCCGCATCCGCCGCGGGTGGCTGACATGAATCTCTCGCGCTGGGGCATCCAGTATCCATTGCCGTCGGTGCTGCTGTTCGTTGTGCTGACGGGGGCAGGGCTCTGGGGCTGGCGTCAACTGCCGATTTCGCAACTGCCCGACATCGCACTGCCGACGATTCAGATCACGGTCGGACTTCAAGGCGCCACGGCCTCGAC
>JBJTBK010000101.1:0-2190 GCA_046091245.1 Nevskiaceae bacterium
GGCCATTAATGCGGCCACGATCATCGAGGCCTTGGCTTTCGCCACGGAACTCGATGCATCGATCGAGTTCGTCGAGGCTGCCCAAAATGGCGCCGGCAGCCCGACCACAGTCATTCGGCGGATCACAGACATCGATCCACAGGCTGTCGGTGGTTCGTTGTTCGGAACGTCGAGCGTCATGCCATTGTTGAAACAATGCGCAAACGATCTCAATGCGGTTCAGGGCCGGAAACTGCTCGAACTTGCTCCGCGTGGCCCGCACACCGAATTCAAGAAGTTCTTCGACGAGATTGCCGATCCATACCGAAACATTCCCGCGGGACCGGAAAGACTCGACTATCTGGGTGCGAACATCGCCATCCTGAGACATCGCTACGTCACAGAGAGAGGGTCCAAGAAAGTTTCCCGACCCGGCACGGAAGAGTTGTTGATCACACAGTTGAGCACGCTGCTCTCAGGTGCCACACAGCTCACGCCGGATCAGCAGAAGACCGGCGATGCGATTGAGGACTGCTGGAAGGCCTCGCCGGCACTTCGTCCATTGTGGGAGGCGCGAAATCGATTGTTCCACGACGGGGAGATCAGAAAGATAAACGCCATCATTGACCTGCACGAGGGCGAGGTCGTCAAGGCGTGTGCGATAGCCATGGGCCTCGAACCGCCGGCAATTGAAACGCGACGACTCGTCAAGACCCTAAGGTCTCTGACCGACCACGACTGAGAGGCCCGTCATTCCCGCCCGTTTGCACACATCGATCGAATTTTCCGATGAGGTTGGGGAAGTGTTCCCCGAACAATTGCATGCGACGGCATGCAGCCTTTTCGAGACGAATGACCCCGACGAACACCGCGCCGAGACGAAGGGATTCTCCGTTCGCTTCGGGCGGCCGCGTGGGCGCATCCTTGACATCGAGTTCGGCATCCTTGACGATGGGCTGCTGACGAATGCAGAGGAATGCCTACGACTACAGCGCGACCGCCTGCGTGTCGGTCGCCGAACGGGCGACGTACGTCATGCCGAAGTATTGGAAATTGCGACGTGGGAAGACCTCGCGGACGATGCCGATCACGTCGAGGAAATCACCATCGACTTCGAAACCCCGACGTTCTTCCGGCGCGGGCGGGCATACCACCTGTTTCCGTCGCCGTCGGTTGTTTTCGGCCACTGGCGTCGACGCTGGGAGGTGTTTCACAGCGTTGCGCCGCAGTGCGAATTCGACGATCGGCAGGTGAACGTGGTCGCGATTGACCTACGTACGCACGACCTCTCATACCGCGGCGAACGCCTCGGCGGATTCACCGGAAGTGTCACGTACGACGTGAGTGGACTTCCCGACTCGGACCGCGCAGCGATGTGTGCTTTTGCCCTGATCGGGCCCTATGCAGGTTGTGGCAGCCGCACGACCGCGGGCTTCGGGGCCGTCTCGGTTGAACTCGTGTAGCCGTCTCGGTCAGCCCAGACGGGTTCGGTAGGCCAGGTAGGGATCGAACCTACGACCAAGGGATTATGAGTCCCCTGCTCTAACCACTGAGCTACTGGCCCGGGATGCGGGACTCTCCTTGCTCGGGGGGTGGGGCTCGAACCCACGACCGACGGATTAACAGTCCGTTGCTCTGCCAACTGAGCTACCCCCGAAGGGCATCGCGCAGACTAGCAGCGAGGTCGGGAAATCAATAGTCGAGATACGCCCGTAATCGAACTGAGTTGCCCGGATGGCGCAGGCGAGCAAGCGTCTTTTGCTCGATTTGACGAATGCGCTCGCGCGTCACTTTTTCGTGCTTCGCCACCTCGTCGAGCGTCCAGGGTCGACCGCCAAGGAGGCCGAACCTCAAGGTCAAGATTCTGCGGTCGCGGTCGGGCAGCTGTTCGAGATGAGCCCTTATTTCTTCGACAAGCGAATTTTGGACGACAACTTCAACGGGTTCATCTGCATTGGCATCGGGAATGATGTCACCGTACGAACCGGCATCGGCGCCTTCCCCGAGCGGCGAGTCGAGACTGACCGTCGGCATCGCGTATTGGATCAGATCAAGAACCTTGCACACCCCGAGGCCGCAGCGCGCAGCGACGTCCTCGGGGCTGGGGTCGCCCTTCAACTCTGCGGTCAGGTCGCGCTCTGCACGCTGGACGCGGTTCACCAATTCCATCATGTGGGTGGGAATACGAATGTTGCGGCCCTGATCGGCCAT
>JBJTBK010000102.1:0-37239 GCA_046091245.1 Nevskiaceae bacterium
GCAATGCGTTGACCGCCATCGAATGCTCGAGCTCGATGGCCTGCGGCAACCACTCGATGGCTCGTGCGGTACGCCCCGCCGCGGCGAGCTCGCGAAGATAATCTTCGCGCGCGGTATCGGTGGAATCGGCCACGCGCAACACCATGGGCGGATGCTGATTACTGGCCTCGAGCAGCGCTTCGCACTGCGCGGGCCACGCCTCGAGCAGCCGCTGCACCAACCACGGCGGATGCGCGGTGCGCGTTGCCAGATCCGCATCGGTGGCAGCGAGCAGCACCGCACGCTCACGCACGAAGCGGCGCAGCACCGCATTGACGAAACCCGTCGCCCGCGCGAGTCCGAGCGCCCGCGCCGCATCGACGGCCAAATGCACGCTGACTTCCGGTGCGCCACGCGAATACTCGATTTGATGCGCCGCGGTGATCAGCAGTGCACGCAGCACCGGTTCCATCTCGGTGGCCGGCCGCGTCACCAGAGAACCGAGTGCAGGGGCGAGACGCAGATACCAGCGCAGGGTGCCGAGCGCGATCGCCCGCACGGCCGCACGATCGGGGCGGGACTCAGCCTCCTGCAGCGCCACATCAGCCGAACGCCCCTCGTGGGCCACACGCGATACTGCAGTGACCGCAGCGGCAAGGGTGGCCGCACCAGGCGCGAGGCCCGTTTGTAATTCTTTGTTCATCGTGGGGGAGTTCATCGAAAAGGCTCCGTCAGCGCTGCGGCCGTGGTGGCAAATTCCCGCGCCGTCACGCTGCGGCGACCCGCTCGCTGCAGCACACCCACGCCGAGACAGTCGCGCCCGCAGGCAACCACCAGTCGATCGGCATGCAAACCGAGCAGCGTGCCCGGCACCGTACCTGCGGGTCGACCCACCTCGATATCACCGAGCACGACGGCCTCGTGGATCCGCACCTGTTCACCCCGTTGCGTGGTTTCGGCAACGGGCCACGGCCGAAACGCCCGTACGCGACGCGCAATGTCGATCGCCTCGTGCTGCCAGTCGCTACGCGCCTCGGACTTGTCGATTTTCGAGGCATAGGTCACCCCTTCCGTCGGCTGAGCCTGCGCCATGAGCGTGCCCGCCTCGAGACCCTCCAGCGTCTCGAGCAGCAGGTCGGCACCCACTTGCGCGAGCGTGGCATGCAGGCTCAAAGAATCGACGTCCGTACCGATGGGCACCCGACGCTGCAATAGCATGGGACCCGTGTCGAGCCCCGCGTCCATCTGCATCAAGGTGACACCGGTGGACTCGTCACCCGCGAGGATGGCGCGCTGGATCGGTGCCGCGCCACGCCAGCGGGGCAGCAACGACACGTGGATGTTGAGACAGCCGAATGTCGGAAACGCGAGCACTTCGCGCGGCAACATACACCCGTAGGCCACCACCACGAGCACCTCGGGTTGCCAGAGCACAAGCGACTCGCGCCCCTCAGCGGTGCGCAAGGTCTGCGGCTGCGCGATCGGCAGCGAGTGCTGCAGCGCAAAATCTTTGACGGCACTCGTCGCGAGCTTGCGGCCACGCCCGGCCGGTCGATCGGGCTGGGTCAGAACGCCCACCACACTGTGCCGCGATGCGCACAGCGCCGCGAGCGGGGGCACGGCGAACTCCGGAGTACCGGCGAAGACGATGCGCATGGAGGGCGAGCCTTGGGGTGCTACGCTGCGGTCGCGTGGGCTGCGCTTAAGGCGCGAGCGCGGCGCCCGCGGGAGATTTGACCGCCGCCGACGGCGAACCGCGATCCCGCCGCTCTTTCTCGAGCTTGCGGCGGATCCGGTCACGCTTGAGCGAGGAGAGATAATCGACGAACAGTTTGCCGTCGAGATGATCCATCTCGTGCTGCAGACATACGGCGCCGATGCCTTCGAGGTTGCGCTCGAAAACCACCCCGTGGCGATCCTGCGCCCGTACCCGCACCTGCTGCGCACGCTCCACCGTATCGAAGATGCCGGGCACCGACAGGCACCCCTCTTCCATCGTCCCGACCTCGCTGCGCCCGAGGATCTGCGGATTGATGAACACCAGTGGCTCGCTGCGCTCGTTGCTCACATCCATGACGATGAGCTGGCGATGCACGTCGACCTGCGAGGCGGCAAGACCGATACCGGGTGCGGCGTACATGGTCTCGAACATGTCATCGACGAGCCGCAGCAGGGTGGCATCGAACACCGTGACGGGCTCGGCGCGCGTGCGCAACCGCGGATCGGGAAACTCGAGGATGGTCAACAGGGCCATGGGGCAAGGTCCTTCGGCTTAAGGTGCTTCGTATGGACCCGCAGTATATCAGCCGAGTTCCACCCGATTTGCGCCGCAGTCCGACGAGTGCCCGCGAGTACCCTCGCGCGGATGTCAGCCACCATCCCCGACACCGCCACCCCCCTCACCACGGATGACTTGGCAGAGCTCTGCCAAATCGCCCGCGCCGGCCTCGATGCGCATCGACTCCGCGAGGCGCTCGCGCACACGGGCAACCTCAGCGAGCTGCTGCAGCGCGACGAGCGCGGGCTGCGCGCGCTCGGTCTGCCCGCCGCCGCGACTCGGCGGCTCGTGCTCGGCCGCACCCAGCCGGGGCCACTCGCCGCAGACCTCGAGGCGCTGCAGCGCCACGCCATCACGCTGCTGGCCGCGCATCGGCCAGGCTACCCTGCGCAACTGCTCGCCATCGCCGATCCGCCCGCCGTGCTGTTCGTCCGCGGTCAAGCCGAGTGCCTGCTCACGCCCCAACTCGCGATCGTCGGCTCACGCCATCCCACCGCCAATGGCGCGCAGACCGCGCGGGATTTCGCCGCGCACTTTGCCGCACTCGGCTTGCCCATCACGAGCGGCTTGGCCCTTGGCATCGACACGGCCAGCCACGCCGGAGCCCTCGATGCCGGGGGCCGTACCATCGCTGTGTGCGGCACCGGCCTCGATCTGCGCTACCCCGAACGCAACGCGGAACTCGCTGAGCGCAGCACCCTGCAGCGGGCCTTGATCAGCGAGTGTCCGCCGGGCACCCCGCCCTACCCCGGCCATTTCCCCCAGCGCAATCGCCTGATCAGCGGCCTATCGCTCGGGGTGCTCGTGGTCGAAGCTGCCCGGCGCAGCGGTTCGTTAGCCACTGCCCGCTGTGCGGGCGAGCAGGGTCGCGAGGTCTTCGCCATACCGGGCTCGATCCACAGCAGCCAGTCGCAGGGCTGCCACCAATTGCTGCGCCAAGGAGCGACGCTCGTCGAAATCGCCGAAGACGTTCTGTCCGAATTGCCAAAAATCGTTCTTAATCAATTACTTGGAGCGCCGCCACCAGACCCCACTGAGGGCGGTTTTGAGCACTCCCGGTTGGACAACCCCGCCGAAATCCTGTTAGATGCGCTCGGCTTTGAGCCGACGAGCGTCGATGCGCTCATCGCGAGCACCGGCCTCTCCAGCACCTCTGTGGCGTCCCTGCTCCTGTCCCTCGAACTCGAGGGCCGTGTTGCATCAGACCTCTCCGGCCGATACTTCAGGTGTGCCCGGACACTCTTCTAATGCGTGACATGACAGACAACGGCAGCGTCCTCGACATCCTCATCTACGTCTTCGACCGGTACATGCTGGCCGACGCGCCGGAGGTGCCTGAGCGCGATGAGTTGGCGCAGGATCTGGAGCAGGCGGGTTTCCCCGGCGAGAGCGTAGAGCGCGCCCTCGACTGGCTCGCCGACCTCGCGGGCGAGCGTGACCGCCCCAACCTCGATGCCGCCGGCCCGCGAGCCATGCGTGTATACACGGACGAGGAGCGCACCCATTTGCCTGCGGACTGTCGCGGTTACCTGCTTGCCTTGGAGCGCAGCGGCATCCTCTCGCCGCAGCAACGCGAAATCGTCATCGAGCGCCTGCTGGCACTTGATGCCAGCGAGCTCGACGTCGATCAGCTCAAGTGGGTGGTGTTGATGGTGCTCTCCAGCCAGCCAGGCGAAGAACTCGCCTGCGCCCGCATGGAAGATCTGGTGTTCGACCTGCCGCCCGAGCGGCCTCACTGATCGAACGCCACGGAACGGCTACCTCATGGCTGAAAACCTCGTCATCGTCGAATCGCCGGCGAAGGCCAAGACCATCAAGAAATACCTCGGCAACAAGTTCGAGGTGCTGGCGTCCTACGGCCACGTGCGCGATCTGGTGCCGAAGGAAGGCGCGGTCGATCCGACCCGTCGTTTTGCGATGAAGTACGACATCATCGAACGCAACGAGCGACACGTCGATGCGATCTCGCGCGCACTGAAGAAAGCCAAAGCCCTCTACCTCGCCACCGACCCCGATCGCGAAGGCGAGGCGATCTCCTGGCACCTGCGTGAACTGCTCCAGGATCGCGGCGATCTCGAAGGCAAGGACGTCCACCGCGTCGAATTCTTTGAAATCACGCGTAACGCCGTCCGCCAAGCCATCGAGAACCCGCGCGATCTGTCGCTCGATCTCGTCAATGCGCAGCAGGCGCGCCGCGCGCTCGATTATCTCGTGGGCTTCAATCTCTCGCCGCTGCTATGGAAGAAAGTACGGCGTGGCTTGTCGGCCGGACGCGTGCAGAGCCCGGCGCTGCGCATGATCTGCGAGCGCGAAGCGGAGATTCAGGCGTTCGTGCCGCGCGAATACTGGACGCTCGATTCGCAAGGCGAGCGCAGCACACAGACCTTCCCGCTCAAGCTCGTCGAGTTCCAGGGTCGTAAAGTCGAGCAGTTCAGCTTCACCGATGCCGCCAGCGCAAGCACCGTGGAAAGCGCGCTGCGCGAGGCGAGCGGTGCCGGCGCATCCGTGCCGGTCGCCGAGGGCGAGGGCCCCGCGCGCCTCTCCCCGCCCGGCACACTGACCGTGCTCGATGTCGAGCGTAAGCAGCGCAATAGTTACCCCTCACCGCCCTTCACCACTTCGACTCTGCAGCAGGAAGCGGCGCGCAAGCTCGGCTACTCCGCGCAGCGCACCATGCGGCTCGCGCAGCAGTTGTACGAGGGTGTGGACTACGGCGAGGGCGCCGTGGGTCTCATCACGTACATGCGTACCGATGCGGTCAATCTTGCCGGCGAAGCGATCGGCGAGATCCGTCAGGTCATCGCCAAGCTCTACGGCGCAGAGTCGGTGCCCGACTCACCGCGCGTCTACAAGAGCAAATCGCGCAACGCCCAGGAAGCGCACGAAGCGATACGCCCCACCTCGGCAGCCGTGCTGCCACAGATGCTCGAAGGGCGCATCGATGCCGATCTGCAGAAGTTGTACTCGCTGATCTGGAAACGCGCAGTCGCCTGCCAGATGGTGCATGCGGTCAAAGATACCGTGGCGGTGAACCTGCTCGCCGGCGCCAACGGCCCGCAGCGCAATCTGCTGCGCGCGAACGGCTCCACACTCGTCAAACCGGGCTTCATGGCCGTGTACATCGAAGGCCGAGACGACTCGGCAGACGACGAAGACGAGCGGATTCTCCCGGCGATGGAAGCGGGCGATCGCGTGGCGCTCGTCAGCCTGCGCGGCGTGCAGCACTTCACAGAACCGCCGCCGCGCTACTCGGAAGCTTCGCTCGTGAAGGCGCTCGAAGAGCACGGTATCGGCCGTCCGTCGACCTACGCCTCGATCATCAGCACGCTGAAGGATCGCGAGTACGTCGATATGGACGGTCGGCGCTTCATCCCCACCGACATCGGCAAGATCGTCAACAATTTCCTCAGCGTCAATTTCGGCAAGTACGTCGACTACGGCTTCACCGCGGCGATGGAAGACGAGCTCGATGCCGTCTCTCGCGGCGAGGAGCCCTGGATCGAACCGCTACAGAAATTCTGGCAGCCGTTCATCGATCTCGTCGAACACACTGAAAAGAACGTCTCGCGTGACGAGGCCGCGCAATCGCGCGAGCTCGGCACCGACCCCGCGAGTGGCAAGCCGGTCTCGGTACGCATGGGGCGCTTCGGGCCGTTCGTGCAGATCGGTACGCGCGATGATGCCGACAAGCCGAAATTCGCCGGACTACGGCCGGGGCAGAAGATGGACACCATCGCCCTCGATGCGGCCCTGCAGTTGTTCCAGTTACCGCGCAAGCTCGGCAGCACACCCGAAGGCGAACCGCTCGAAGCGAACATTGGCCGTTTCGGGCCGTACATCAAATACGGCAGCAAGTACGCCTCGCTGAAGGTCGAAGACGACCCCTACACGATCACGCTCGAGCGCGCCTGCGAAGTCGTCGCCGCAAAGAAATTCGCCGATGCCAACCGTATCATCCAGGATTTCGGCATCGACGATATCCAGGTGCTCAACGGTCGTTACGGGCCGTATATCACCGACAAGCAACGCAATGCGCGCATCCCGAAGGATCGGGATCCGAAAACCTTGACGCTCGAAGAGTGCCGCGCGCTGCTCGCCGCAGCGCCGCAACGCCCGGGGCGAGGTCGATTCGGCAAGAAAACGCCGGCCAAGAAGTCGTCCCAGACCTCGCGTAAGTCAGCGTCCAAACCCGACGCGACCGCTACGGCCACCGACGCCGCACAAGCGACAGCGAAGCCCAAGACGAAAGCGAAAGCCAAGGCAAAGAAAAAAGCCAAGGGCAAGGCCAAATCGAAAACCGCCGCCAAGCGGAAGACCCCCGCTGCGGACGGCACCGACGCCTCCTGACGCGGGCCGGTGAAATACCGCCACGCCTTCCACGCGGGCAATTTCGCGGACGTGCACAAACACGTGACGCTGCTCGCGCTGCTGCGAGCCCTGACGCGCAAAGACACGGGATTCCTGCTGCTCGATACCCATGCCGGACGGGGTCTGTACGACCTTGGCGATGCGGAGGCCCGCAAGGGTAACGAGGCCGCCGGCGGCATTGCCCGCCTCGCGGCGGCGCAATCGGGCAGCGCGCAGCCCTTGGCCGCGGAGCTCACCGACTATCTCACGAGCGTGCAGCAGATCCGCAGCGAGCGCCGTGAGCGCCGCGCCTATCCGGGCTCGCCGCTGCTCGGCCTGCATGCCTTACGTTCGCAGGATCGCGCCGTATTCATTGAGACCCAGCCGAGTGAGCATGCCGCACTGCGCGCCGCGGCAGGCAAGCGTGCCACCGTGGAATGCGCCGAGGGGTTCCTGCGACTCGAGACTTGGCTGCCGCCGCGCGAACGCCGCGCGCTCGTCCTCATCGACCCGCCGTATGAGGCGACGACGGCAGACTTCAAGGCCGTCGAACGTGCCCTGCTCGAAACGCTGCGCCGTCTCGCCAACGCCGTGGTGATGATCTGGTATCCGATCAAACATGGACGAGACACCGATCAGTGGCTGGAGCGCTTGGCGCCGCGTTGGCCCAAAGCCGCGGGGGGTGCAGCCACACCCTGCCTCGTCAACGAGTTGTGGATCCATCCACGGGACAATCGCGCCGGGCTCAACGGCTCCGGCCTACTGATTGCCAATCCGCCCTATCTGATCGCCGAACAGATGCGGATCTGGCTGCCGCAACTGCATCGCGCGCTGGATCCGACCCACGCGGGCGGTTGGCTCGTGCGTGAGAGTCTTGCGGTAACCTAGTCGGCATGAACGCTGTGGACTCGCCCCGACTGTCACCGCCCGACCGCTACGGTGTGGTGGGGCACCCGATCGCACACAGCAAGTCACCGTTCATCCACACGCAGTTTGCCGCCGCTACGGGGCAACACATGGTCTACGAGCGCTACGACATCGCCCCGCACGACTTCGAGCATCGGTTACGTGATTTTTTTGATCAAGGCGGCTGCGGACTCAATGTGACACTACCGCACAAGGAAGCCGCCGCGCGCTTCGCCGATCGACTGACGCCGCGGGCGCGGCTCGCAGGCGCCGTCAACACGCTGCGCCGCTGCGGCGATGACGCCATCGAGGGCGACAACACCGACGGTGCCGGTCTGCTCGCGGATTTGCAGCGGCTGGGGGCGCAACTGACCGGCGCGTCGATCGTGATACTCGGGGCGGGCGGCGCGACGCGCGGCATCCTCGCCCCGTTGCTGCAGCAGCGTCCGGCCACGCTCTACATCGCCAACCGCTCGGCAGAGCGTGCACAACAACTGGTTCAAGACTTCGCGGCCGAGGCCGGCGAGCACTGCCGGCTGCGCGGGGGTGGATTCGAGCAGATCCCGACAGGGCCGGTGGATCTCGTACTACACGCGACCTCTCTGGGACTCGAAGGCAAAGTGCCGCCCATGCCGAGCGGCCTTTTTGGGCCCGCCACGCTCGCCTATGATCTCGGCTACGGCATTACCGACACGCCCTTCACGCTCACCGCTCGCGCGCAGGGCGCGGGGCGTGTGGCACAGGGGCTCGGCATGCTGATCGAACAAGCCGCTGAGGCGTTTTGGATCTGGCGCGGCGTTCGCCCCGACACCACGAGCGTGCGACATGAACTACAGGCTTAAATTCAAGGCGCTGTGCTGCGCTCTGCTTGCGGTTGCCGCGACAGCCACCTTTGCCGCACCCCGCCATAACGACTCGGTGCTCATCGAAGACGTCACGCTGATTGACGGCACCGGTCGTCCGCCGCAGCCGAATATGTGGGTCCTCATCGAAGGGGGTCGCTTCGTCCAAGTCAGCAACACGCCGTTGCGGGCCGGCAGACAGATCACGCGGGTGGACGGTCGTGGCAAGTTTCTCATCCCGGGGATGATGGATGTGCACATCCATCTTCTCGGCGGCGGCGCGTGGCGTGACTCGAGCGCGCAGTCGGAGCGCCCCATCGACTACGACATCGGCCTGCGTACGTTGCACGGATTTCTCTACTACGGTTTCACTACCGTGTACGACGCCGGCAACAATCCTCCGTTCATCACCGCCTTGCGTGATCGCGAGCGCCGCGGCGAGATCGTATCGCCGCGCATTTTTGCGACCGGCCGCTTGTTGAGTTATCCGGGCAGTTGGAGTGTCGGCTACGCCGGCATCGGCGTGCGCGACTGGCCTGAGACAATCGTCGATCTCGATGCGCAAATTGCGCTGCAACCGGACATCCAGAAGATCACCTACGAATCCATGGGTGTGGGGCCTAATCCGCTGGTGAAGTCGCTGCCCAAAGAGTTGATGCGACAGATGATCGAGTATCTGCATGCCCGGGGCGTGCGCACCACGGCACACGTGTCCAACGAGCAAATGGCTCGTGATGCGATGGCAGCCGGCATCGATAGCCTCGCGCATGTGCCAGCGACCGGCGTACTCACGCGCGAGTTCGTCGAACTCGTCGCCGCCAAACGGCTACCGATCCAGACCTCGCTGGCCGTATTCGACGAAATCATTGCCATGCGCGAGGGCGTTGAGTTTCTACGCACGCCGGAGTACCGCGCCGTTGTCGACCCGCGTGAACCTGAGGTTCGCGAGCAAGCGCGACAGCGCTATCTCAAACTGGGCTGGCCCGACTGGTTTGCCGCCATCTACCCCTACGCGGCTCGCAATCTGCAACGCATCCACGCCGCCGGCGGGCTCTTAGTGCTGGGCACCGATCGCACGTTTGCGCCCGCGGCACTTCGTGAGCTGGAGCTCGTGGTAGCAGCCGGCATCCCGCCACTCGATGCCCTACGAATCGCCACGCTTAACGGCGCGATGTTCCTCGGCCGCGAGGCGGAGCTCGGCTCCATCGAACCCGGCAAGCTCGCCGACATGGTGTTGCTCAATACCGACCCGACCCGTGACATCCGCAACGTTCGCGACATCTCCGGGGTGTGGAAAGCGGGCACCCCCATCGACCGCAAGGCACTGCAGGTGCCAATCAACGCGGGGCGTTGAGTCACTCCTGGGTAAATACGCGATAACGCCGCGCGTACCAGTAGAAGAGCGGCAACTCGACGAGCAGCAGCGTCAGCAGGGTGAAGCCGAACCAGCCAAGATCGAGCACCGGCTCACCAAAGCGCTGGTCGGTGCCGTAGTAGTGACTGCCGACGACGAGCAAGGCGCAGCCATACGCAAGCACGCCATTCAGCGCGAGCTTGGTCAGATCAGTGCCCGCAAAACGCGGATACACCAGCACGTACCCGACGACGAGCACCGAGGCGGCGATGATCAACACGAACAGTTCGGGGCTCATCCACTCTCCGGCACGAGACGCTACGACAACACCGTCACATTGTAGTCGCAGAAACTTCGGTATTCTTCGTAGTCATGAAAACCCGATCGTTGCGACGTAGAACCCTTCTCAAGGCCGGCGTATACGGTGCGGGGCTCATGGCCCTGCCCGCACTGACGGCGGTATTGCAAGCCCGTGGTTTCACGCACGGTGTGGCGAGCGGGGAACCCGATGTCGGCAGCGTGCTGCTATGGAGTCGATTCGTCGCGAACGGGGACACTCGGCTGCGGGTCGAGGTGGCCACCGATACGCTGTTCACGCGCATCGTGAGCACGGGCGAGGCGCTGGCTACGGCGGAGCGTGACTTCACGGCGCGCACGGTGATGACCGACCTCGCTCCAGGTCGCTGGTATTTTTATCGCTTCATCGCGCCGGATGGCAGCACAAGTCAGGTGGGCCGCACGCGCACCCTGCCGGTGGGCGAGAGCTCGCGGTTTGGGCTCGGTCTGATGTCATGCTCGAATCTCGGCTTCGGCTGGTTCAACGCCTACGCTCATGCCTGCGAGCGCAGCGATCTCGATCTGATCGTTCACGTCGGCGATTACCTCTACGAGTATCCGCAGGGCTCTTACCCCGATTCCAAATCGACTGTGCCGGGACGAGTGCTCGACCCCGTTGGCGAGTTGCTGAGCCTCAGCGACTACCATCTGCGCTATGCGTGTTATCGCGCCGACCCGGATTTGCAGCGGCTGCACCAGTTTTATCCCGTCGTGTCGCAATGGGACGATCACGAGCTCGCCAACGATGCCTGGCGCGGCGGTGCGGAAAATCACCAACCCGACCGCGAGGGCGACTGGGAGCAGCGCAAGGCCGCAGCACTGCGCGCCTATCGAGACTGGATGCCGGTCAGCGACGATCTGTGGAAGTCTTATCAGATCGGCGATCTACTGACTCTGTTCAAATTGGAAACGCGCATCACGGGCCGCGATCAACCACTCGATATCGCACGGTTTATCGGCGGGCGCCGCGATGTCGAACGCGCGCTCACCGAGTTTCGCGACGGCCCTTTGGCAGATCCCGCCCGATCCTTGCTCGGCACTGAACAAGAGCGTTGGTTGGAAGCGGGCCTCCGCGCCTCGACGCGCAGCGGCACGCGTTGGCAGGTGCTCGCGCAGCAGATCATCATGGGCGAAGTGCGCGTGCCACCGGGCGTGTCGCGATGGGTCCCGCCCGATGCGGCGGAATTCGTACGCAAGCGTGCACAGGTTGCAGAGATTTCGGCAAAACTGCAGCTACCGTACAACCTCGACAGCTGGGACGGATATCCCGCGGCGCGAGCGCGCGTACTGCGCGCCGCGCAGCGCACCTCATCCAACCTCGTCGTACTCGCGGGCGATAGCCACAACGCTTGGGGCAACAACCTGTCCATCGATGGCAAGGCCGCAGGCGTCGAGTTCGCCACCCACGCCGTCACCTCACCCGGCTTCGAATCCTTGCTGAGCGGTATCGCGCCGAGCGAGCTCGCTGCGGCGTTGCGCAAGGCGAACCCCGGACTCGTCTTCAGCGACACCAGCCAACGCGGCTACACCAGCCTCCAGTTCACGCCCGAGACCGTCACGGGCACGTTCCACTTTCTGCGGACCGTTCGCGAGCGCAACACGGCGATGGCTGGTACGCAGGGTTTGCGCGCAATGCGCGGTGAGCAGCAGCTAAGGGAAATCTGAGCCTGGGTTCGAAGGCCGCAGGTCGGCGAGCGCCAGCTGCTGCGCCAATCGAACCTTGCCGCTGACGTCGCGCACTTCGACCGCCAGCGTCGTTCGTGGTCCCTGCCAGTCGATCTGCAGCAGACCGAAGTTTGCCTCGCGCAGCACGGCGCTTTGACGTCGCGCATTGGGCGGCGTCACCGGCCAGGTTTCGGTCAAGCCGCTCGAAGTGAAGTCCCATAGTGGATACGGCACGTTCACATCGAGGCGCGAAAACTCCGCGTAGTGCGTATCGCCGCTGAGGCAGACGAGACCCGAGGCGCGCTGGCGACGCAGGGTTTCAATCAGATGCTGGTGATCCTGAGCGTAGTTGATCCAAGCCTCCCAGCCCGGAAAGTCCGCTACGACCTGCAGACTCGAGGCGAGGATACGCAGGTCGGCGGGCTTGCTGAGTTCCCCTTCCAGCCACTGCCACTGACGCTCACCGAGCATGCTGGCACCCGCGTTCGGCTCACGCTCGTACGGCCCCGGCACCTCGCGACCCTCGCGCTCGAGGCGCTTTGACCAGTCGCGATACGTCGATCGATCTAGGTCGCGCTTGCGGATCGGCGTTCGGTTGAAGCGCAGATCAGGCAGCAAGATTTGCAATCGCGTTCCGCTCGAGTCGTAGACGACCGAGTGATAGATGCCATCGCGCTGGCGGCGCGGGGAATCGGCGGGTTCGCCCCAAAAGTCGCAAAAGATACGGCGTGATTCTTCTTTGAGCGGATAGTCCGCGCAGGCATCGTTCTCGCCGAAGTCGTGATCATCCCAAGTGGCCAACACCGGCACACGCTCGCGCAGACGCTTGAACCCGGGCTTACCCGCCAGCTGCGCGTACTTGGCCCGCAGCACTTGCGGGTCGCGGGTGTCGCCGTAGATGTTGTCGCCGAGAAAGATGAACAGATCCGGCTCGCTCGCCAGTACCGCGTCCCAGATCGGTTGCGGCTTGTCTTGATGCGCGCAGGAACCGAACGCGATGCGGCGAGGGAGCGCAGCGATCGCAGCGGTCAGCGACGGTGACGAGTCGCGAGCAGCAACTTCGGTTTCGGTGGCCAACGCACCGGGGCCATCACCTGCGACGGCAATGGCCCCGGTCATAGCCAGTAGTTCGCGGCGCGTAGGCATGTATAAGTGAGGGTAGCAAACTCGTTAGGGTCACACACGCCAGCGCTCTGAGGCTTCGGTATCATTTCGGCATGAGCCCGTTTGTTTTCACGATGATTTTTCTGGCTTTGCTGGTTGGCAGTGGCGTGCTGCAGGCATGGCTCGCTCGTCGGCAGATTCGTTACGTCAGCGCGCGGCGCGAAGCCGTTCCGGCGGACTTCGCGGGGCAAGTGAGCCGCGAAGGTCACGCCAAGGCCGCCGACTACACCTGCACGAACGAGCGCTATGGTCTCGTCAAGCTCGTCGTCGGCACCGTGGTGCTGCTCGGCTGGACGCTCCTTGGCGGTCTTGAGGCTCTTAACGCCTGGCTACTGCCCCACACCCTCGAACTATTTGGCCCGCTCGGCTATCAGGTCGCACTGGTGTTTGCGTTCTCGCTGATCGGCGGTGTGCTCGATCTGCCGTTCGACTGGTACAACAACTTTCGTATCGAGGAGCGATTCGGCTTCAATCGAATGAGTATCCGGTTGTGGATAAGCGATCTTGTCAAAAATCTGATCGTGAGCACGCTGATCGGACTGCCACTGATCGCGGTGGTGCTGTGGCTGATGGGCGTCGCGGGAACTCTGTGGTGGCTGTGGGCTTGGATATTCTGGATGGGCTTCAACCTGCTGCTGCTCGTGCTGTATCCGATGTTCATTGCACCGATGTTCAATAAATTCG
The DNA here is from genome assembly GCA_046091245.1 of Nevskiaceae bacterium. GTDB lineage: Bacteria > Pseudomonadota > Gammaproteobacteria > Steroidobacterales > Steroidobacteraceae > UBA964. The sequence continues at coordinate 13,556 of JBJTBK010000102.1, forward strand.
AACCACTGCAGGATGAGGATCTTCGGCAGCGTGTCAGCAGCCTGATGCAACGCTGCGGCTTCTCGGCGCAGGGCCTGTTCGTGATGGATGGCAGCAAGCGCTCGGCGCAATCGAACGCGTACTTCACCGGCATCGGTCGCAGCAAGCGCGTGGTCTTCTATGACACGCTGCTCGCACGGCTGACCCATGGCGAACTCGAAGCCGTGCTGGCCCACGAGCTCGGCCACTTCCATCACAAGCACATCGTGAAGTTGATCGCGCAGATGTTCATCGCGAGCCTGCTGGCGCTCGCCGCGCTCGGCTGGCTCGCCCAGCAGGAGGCCTTCTACTTGGGCCTCGGCGTGCAACCGAACGCCACGGCTCCGAACGATGCACTCGCGCTGCTGTTGTTCTCGCTCTCGGCGCCGCTCGCCAGTTTCTTCCTCGCACCGCTCATGAGCCTCGCCTCACGCCGGCACGAGTTCGCGGCCGATGCCGACGCCTGCGACAAGGCCAATGGGGCGGAGTTGCGCTCGGCGCTGCTCAAGCTGACCGAGGACAATGCCTCCACGCTGACCCCGGAGCCACTCTACGTACGCTTCTATTACTCCCACCCGCCCATGGCAGAGCGGCTCGCTGCGCTACGCTTGACGCCTATGCATTAATATGCATAATGCGTGCAACTTTATGCACGCCGAACTCCACAGCAATACCCGCCGCTCGGCCATCCTGCGCATCCTGCGGGCGGCGCCCGTGCGCAAGCAGGACGAGCTCGTGCGGCGCTTGCGGGATGAGGGCCACGAGGTCACCCAGTCCTCGATCAGCCGGGATTTGCGCGATCTCGGAGTCCTCAAAGCGGGCGGCCGCTATCTGCCGCCGGATGATGCCAATCGCAGCCTCGATGACTTCGGCACCCTGCGCCAGTTCGTACGCGGCGTGGCCACCGCCGGCAGCGTCTTGACCGTGCTGCGCACCACCATCGGCGCCGCCCAAAGCGTTGCGGCCGCCATCGATAAAGCCGCCTGGCCCGAAGTGGTCGGCACCATTTCTGGCGATGACACCATCTTCATCGCCACCGATACCGGGGCCGCGCAAACGGCCCTCGTCGCGCGCTTGCGCGAGTTGTTTCGCCTTTAAGGATCTCCTGCATGTCTCAGCCCATCGTCCTCGCCTACTCAGGCGGTCTCGACACCTCATTTCTCGTGCCCTGGCTCAAGGAGCAGTATCAGCGCCCGATCATCACCGTCACGGTGGATACGGGTGGCATCGATGCGGCCACGGCCCGCACCCTGCATGAACGAGCCCTCGCCCTTGGCGCGAGCGAGCACCACCAAATCGATGCGCGCGCGGACTACTTCGAGCAGGTACTGCGTTTTCTCATCATGGGTAACGTACGTCGCGGGCAGCTGTACCCCCTCTGCGTCGGCGCCGAGCGCGTCATGCAAGCGCAGACCATCGCGCTGATGGCGCGCAAGCTCGGCACTGGCAGCATTGCCCATGGCTGTACGGCAGCAGGCAACGATCAAGTGCGCTTCGAAGTCGCGCTGCGCACTTTGGCGCCCGAACTCGAAATCATCGCACCCGTGCGCGATCGGAACTTCAAGCGCCAGGAAGAACTCGACTTCCTGCAGGCGCGGCACCTGCCGGTGCCGCCGTTCGGTGCGGCGTACTCGATCAATCTCGGCCTGTGGGGCGTGAGCATCGGCGGCAAAGAAACACTGACCTCGCAGGGCAGCATTCCGGACGAGGCCTGGGTGCTTTCGCGCGATGCGTTCAGCCATCCACGGGCGCCCGAGCGTCATGTCGTGCACTTCACCCACGGCGTGCCCACCGGGCTCGACGGCGTCGATCGCTCGCCCGTCGAAGTGATCGAGGCGCTCGAGGCCATCGCGGGCCCCTATGGCATCGGTCGGGGCATTCATCTCGGCGACACCATCATCGGCACCAAGGGTCGGGTGGCGTTTGAGGCACCGGCGGCGGAGATCCTGCTCAACGCCCATCGCGAACTCGAAAAACTCGTACTCACCGGCCGGCAGCAGCGTATCAAAGAAATGCTCGCGAGCCCTTATGGCGACTGGGTGCACGAAGGCCAGTTGCTCGATCCGGTTTGTCGCGATATCGAGGCGCTGTTTCTGCAATCGCAGCAGCGCGTCACCGGCACGGTCAACGTGCTGTTGCGCCCGGGTTCGGCGTTCATCGAAGGCGTCGATTCGCCCTACTCGCTGATGGCGGCCTCCAAGGGTGTCTACGGCGAGGCGACGGGCGAGTGGACGGCAGCCGATGCGCTCGGCTTTTCGCGCATCGTCGGCTTGACCGGAGTATTTCATCGCCGTGCCGGCGAACGTGCAGCGGAGAAGGTAAAACAATGAGAACCATCGTCGTCGACAAGATCGCATCCATCACGCAGGCCTGCGGTCTCGGGCATGAGGTGCGCATTGCCACGGAAAACCTGCCCTCCGAGGAAGGCGTGGTCGTGGTGGTCGAGGTGCTGACCAGCAAGTCGAGCTACAACACGCTCGAGCTGACGAGCGGCCGCATGGCCAAGGTCAATAAGGGCGACATCGTCGTCGGTGCGCTTGGTCATCGCAAAGCGCTGTTTGGGTACTCGGGGCATGTGCCACCGACGCTCGCAGCGGGCGACATCATCAACATGCTCAACATCGGCGGCGTACTCGGCATCTGCGATTCGGCCAATCCGCAGCATGGCAAGCCCTTCGAGTGTCGCGTACTCGGTGTCGTGCTGACCTTCCCGTATCTCGGCGAACGCATCGGCGTGCCGGCACGGGCCGGCTTTCGCAAACTCGACTTCGAAGCGCCGCTCGACTCGCAGGGCGTACCCGTCGTCGCGCTGGCAGGCACCTGCATGGAGGCGGGCAAAACCGCCGCCGCCTGCGCCATGGTCAGCCGCATGCGACACCGTGGCCTCGTGGTCGATTGCTTCAAGGCCACCGGTGTTTCGCTGCGTCGCGACATCCTCGCCATGGAAGATGCGGGTGCGCGCAACTCGATGATCTTCACGGATCTCGGCGTGATCACCACCACCCGAGCCGTGGGCCCCGCGCTCACGCGCACCATGATCACGGAACTGGCCGCCAAGAAACCGGATGTCATCGTGTTCGAACTCGGCGATGGCATCCTCGGCACCTATGGCGTCGATGCCATCCTCGATTGTGCGGACATCCGCAGTGCGCTGACAGGCGTCGTGCTGTCAGCCAACGATCCGGTCGCCGCCTGGGGCGGCGTGAAACTGCTGCGCGAGCGCTTCAAGGTCGAGCCTTGCGCCGTCACTGGCCCCTCCACTGACAATGCGGTCGGTGTCGACATCATCCGTCAGCAGATGAATGTGCCCGCCTTCAATGCCCTGAGCGATGGCGCGGCGCTTGGCGACTGCGTGATCGAAGCCATCGGCCTCGCCGGCAAGTTCCCCGTGGTCGCGGCACCCTGAGCACATCATGAGCGCTACCCCACGCATCCCTACGCTGATTTTGGGCGGTACCGGCTACGTCGCCGGCGAGGTGCTGCGGCTCGTGCTCGCACATCCGCACTTCGAGCTCGCAGGGGTGATGTCGGACTCGCAACCGGGCGAATCGGTCAGCAAGGCGTTCCCCCACTTGGCCGCCGTGCTCGGCGATCTTCGTTTCTTGAGCGAAGAGCAGATCCGCGGCCAGCTCGCGCAGCATCCGCAGAGCGCCGTGTTCTCCGCGGCACCGCACGGCGTTAGCGCTGCGCTCATCGACCGTCTGCTCGCGGCGGCAGAGGCCGCAGGAACGCGGCCGCGTGTGGTCGACATCTCAGCCGACTATCGCTACGGCTCAGCCGAGGCCTACGCCGCGGTCTACAACCATGCACATGGTGCACCGGCGCGCATCAAGGAATTCACCTGTGCGGTGCCGGAGCATCTGCCGAAGGCGCCGACGCAGCACGTGGCGCACCCCGGCTGCTTCGCCACGGCGATCCTGCTCGCCTCGGTGCCGCTGCTGGCACTCGATCTCGTCACGCCGACGCTGTTCGTCAGCGGCATCACGGGCAGCACCGGCTCAGGGCGCAAGCCTGTCGATGGCACGCACCATCCGACGCGTCACAGCGACCTCTACTCATACAACGCACTCGTCCATCGACACATCCCGGAAATCACGGCCTGTGCCGCTGCCGCAAGCGGCGTCACCGCCGATTTCGCGTTCGTTCCGCACTCCGGGCCATTCGCGCGCGGCATCCACGCGACCGTGCAGGCGAGCCAAAAAACCCCCGCGCACGGTGCGCCGCCTGATACCGCGAGCCTGCTCGCGCGTTTGCGTGAGTTCTACGCGCACTCGCCGTTCGTGCGCGTGCTCGATGCAGCCCCGCGACTCAAAGATATCGTCGCAAGCAATTACGCGCATCTGTCGGTCACAGGCAATGGGCGAACGGTGGCGGTAACCTGCGTCATCGACAACTTGAACAAAGGCGCTGCAGGCGGCGCCGTACAATGGATGAATCGCCTGTTTGATCTGCCGGAAATCGCGGGCTTGACGGCTCCCGCAGCGGGATGGACATGAGCTCCGAAGAAGAATATCCGAACCGGCTTGCACCGGTCTTCGCACAATACCCGATGGACGTAGTCGACGCCGAGGGCGTCTGGCTGCACACCTCGGACGGTCGCAAGATCCTCGATCTCTACGGCGGACACGCCGTAGCGGCGCTCGGCTACAAGCACCCGGGCTGGACTCGCGCCATTACCAAGCAGGCGATGGAATGCAATTTCCAGAGCAACGCGGTACCCATGGCGGTGCGCGTCCGCGCGTCCGCCAATCTCGTACGCTTTGCCGGCGATTATTTCGATAGCGTGTTCTTCGTTAATTCGGGCGCTGAGGCCAATGAAAACGCCCTGCGTATGGCGTTCCGCGTCACGCGCCGCACTGGCGTGGTTGCGGTCGAAGGCTCCTTCCACGGTCGTACGGCGGCAGCCGGTGCCGTGACCTGGGGCGCTGCGCAAAAGTGGTACGAGTTCCCGCGCATGCCTTTTGCGGCGTCGTTCATCCCACGCGGCAAGATCGATGCGATCCCGGTCAAGATCGATCGCAATACCGCCGCCGTCATCGTCGAACCCGTGCAGGGCGTCGGTGGGGCCTACGACATGGGCGCCAAGTTCCTCGAAGCGCTGCGCAAGCGCTGCAACGAAGTCGGCGCGATGCTGATCTTTGATGAAGTGCAGATCGGCATGGGACGCAGCGGCTGGCCATTTGCCGCCAACCTCTACACCTTGATGCCGGACATGCTCACCACCGCCAAGGCGCTCGGTAACGGCTTCCCCTGCGGCGCATTGTTGATGAGCCCGCACGAGACCAATGCGCTCAAGATGGAGGGTCTCGGCACCACCTTCGGCGGCGGGCCCATGGCCTGCGCGGCCATCGAAGCGACCATCGCCGCGATCGAAACCGAGAACCTGATGGACAACGTGCGGCGCGTGTCGGAATACCTGCGCGAGACCTGCACGGTCGGACCGGTCGGTGGCCATCAGGGTCGCGGTTTCCTGCATGGCTTGCGCATGGTGCGCCCCGCCAAGGACATCCAGCAGGAACTGCTGAAGCGCGATATTTTGGTCGGCACGAGCGCCGACCCCTTTGTGCTGCGCTTGCTGCCGCCTTACATCCTAAAGGAAGAGCACGTCGACATCCTGCGCGATGCACTGAAGGAAATATGAAACGCTTTCTCGATCTGGCCGACTTCTCGCGCGAGGACATCCTCGATCTGCTCGCGCTCGCGCGGCGTCTGGAGCAACACCCGGAGCCGCGGGCACTCGCAGGGAAAATCCTCGGTCTCGTGTTCTTCAACCCGTCACTGCGAACGCTCGCTTCGTTTCAGGTCGGCATGACCAAGCTCGGTGGCTCGTCGTTCGTGATCACGCCTGGGCAAGGAACCTGGCAACTCGAGTCACGCGTGGGCGCCATCATGAATGGGGCTGCAGCCGAGCATGTCCGCGAAGGGCTCCCCGTGCTCGCTTCCTATGCGGATGCACTCGGCATACGCGCCTTCGCTGAGGGCAAGGATCTGCGCCACGATCTGGCGGAAACCAATTTCAACGCGATGGCGAGCGTGGTCGACAAGCCACTCATCAATCTCGAATCCGCGGTCAATCATCCCTGTCAGGCGCTTGCCGACTGGAAGACCTTGGACGACATCGGCATGCCGCAGCGCGCCAAGTTCGTCCTCTCCTGGGCTAACCACCCGCGCGTCACTCCGATCGCCGTGCCAGCGGCGACCGTGCACATGGCGGCGCAACGTGGCATGGATGTCGTGGTGCTGCGGCCCGAGGGCTTCGCGCTGCCGCCGGAGATCATGGACAAGGCGCGTGCGGCCGCCGCCGCCTCAGGTGGCTCGGTACGCGAGACACCAGATCGCGCCGATGCGCTCGCCGGCGCCCATGTGCTCTATGCCAAAGAATGGGGCTCAACCACACATTACGGCGACTCGGCTGGCGATGCGGCGCTGCGCGCGAATCTCACCGACTGGTGTGTGCGCGAAGAGTGGTTCGGCACCGCGGCGCCGGACTGCAAGTTCATGCACTGTTTGCCGGTACGGCGCAATGTGGCTGTAGCCGACGAAGTACTCGATGGTCCGCGCAGCATCGTGCTGCGCGAAGCGCACAACCGCCTCACGGCACAAATGGCGGTATTGCACCGCCTGCTCGCCTGAACTCGCCCCTGCCTGGAGTGTCCTACCGATGATCATGCACCGAGCCGATCCTTCCGCCGTCATTCGCGCGCTGCGCGGCGCGGCGCCTTACATCCGCCTCTACAAGGGCAAGACCTTCGTCGTGAAGGCGGGTGGCGGCGTGTTTGGCGACCCTGAAGCAACGCGAGGGCTGGTCGAGCAGATCGCGATCCTGCACTCGCTCGGCATCCGGGTCGTGTTCGTGCACGGCGGCGGTCCGCAGCTCACCGAAGTCACCGAGAAACTCGGCGTACCAACGCAGAGGATCGAGGGGCGCCGCGTCACCGATGCGCGCTCCATCGACGCCACCGCGATGGGCTTGAGCGGACTCATCAACACGCGCAGTCTCGCCGCCTGCCGCGAGCTCGAGATCCCCGCCATCGGCATCAGCGGCGTGGACGCCGGCCTCGTGCAGGCGCGCAAGCGCGCGCCTGTGAAGTTGCAGACCGGCGATGGCATGGTCGACTACGGCCTGGTTGGTGACATCGACTACATCGACACCGACGTGATCCGCAAGCTGCTCGACAACGGCTTGATGCCGGTGATCTCGCCGCTCTCGAGCGACGATGCCGGCACCTTGCTCAATATCAACGCGGATACGGTGGCCTCTGCCATCGGCGCTGCGCTCGGCGCCGAGAAGCTGCTGCTGTGCACCGGTGCGCCCGGCATTCTGCAGAATGTCGAAGATCCGACCTCCGTGATCTCTTACACGGACCTCGCCGGGCTACAGCGTCTGCGCCAGGAAAAGCGCATCATCGATGGCATGCTGCAGAAGGCCAAGGCCATCGAGAATGCCATCACCGGTGGAGTCAAACGCGTGCACGTGATCTCCTACAAATCGCCCGATGCGATCCTCGCCGAGGTGTTCACCAACGAAGGTACCGGTACGCTGGTCGTCGCCGACGTGCAGAAGCTCGCTCCGGCGGAACTCGCCGCCGGTGGTCCCGCGAGCGCATGAGTCGGCTGTGGGACAAGGGCGCACCGCTCGATGAGCGCGTGCTGCACTACACCGCAGGGGAAGATCACGCCCTCGACGAACGACTCGTCGCCTACGATGCGCGGGCTTCGATCGCGCATGCGCAGATGCTGCACGATCAAGGCCTGCTCTCGTCCGCCGATTGCGAAGCGATCGAGCAAGGACTCGAGGCGCTGGCAGCCTCTCATGCGCAAGGCGAATGGCATATCGAGCTCGCCGATGAAGACGGGCAAACCGCCCTGGAAAAGCGCCTCACGGCACTCATCGGTGCTGCCGGCGGGCGTGTGCACCTCGGCCGCTCACGCAACGATCAGGTGCTCACGGCGCTTCGTCTCTATCTGCGCGATGCGACGCTGCAACTGGCCGACGCGGTCGATAGCGTCGCGGCCGCCCTGACCCGACTCGCCGCGCGCGAGGGAGATCTGGCACTGCCCGGCTACACGCATATGCAGCAGGCGATGCCCAGTACGGTGGAGTTGTGGGCGGGAGGCTTCGCCGCAGAACTCCGTGACGATGCCGCGGGCTTGCGCAGCGTGCAGCGACGCATTGGCAAGAATCCGCTCGGCTCCGCCGCGGGTTACGGCACACCCGGTCTGCCACTCGATCGCGAAGCCACGCGTCAGGCGCTCGATTTCGAAGTGGTGCACGAACCGGTAACGGCCGTGCAGCTCTCGCGCGGCAAGGCTGAATCGCAACTGCTCTTCGAAATCACCCTGCTGATGCAGGATCTCGGGCGCTTTGCAGCTGATGTGTGCCTGTTCTACACGCAGGAGTTCGCGTTCCTGCACTTGCCCGATGAGTTCACCACGGGCTCATCGATCATGCCGCAGAAGCGCAACCCGGACGTATTCGAGCTGCTGCGCGGGCGCAGTGCCACGGCTCAGGCCTGCCTGCTCGAAGCGCTCGCCATATTTGCCAAGCTGCCCTCGGGCTACCAACGCGACCTGCAATTGCTCAAGGCGCCGCTGTTTCGCGGCATCGATCTGGCGCTCGCCAGCACGAGCATCCTGGTGCCGGCGATCGACGCGATGGGGTTTCGCGAAGATAACATCCGCCTCGATCCAGCCATCCACGCCGCAGAACGGGCCAACGAACTCGTGGTGCGCGAGGGCATCCCGTTCCGCGAGGCCTACCGCCGCGTGGGTGCGGAACTACGTGGTGCCGCGGGCGATGCCGACTCAGTGGATGTGGATACCACTCACCCAGACTCGGCGAAGCCGTGAGCACACACCGCAACATTCCCTGGCGCGCCGGCGTCACGCTCGCGCTACTCAATTCACTCGCCAAAGATACGATGGTCGAAGCGCTCGACATCGTCTTCACCGAACTCACCAGCGATAAACTGAAAGCGCGCATGCCGGTCACGGCCAAAACCGTACAGCCACGGCGCATCCTGCACGGCGGCGCATCGGTGGTGCTCGCAGAAACCATCGGCAGTGTGGGCGCCAACGCCTGCCTCGATGCAGAGCACGCCGCCGTGGGACAGGAAATCAACGCCAACCACCTGCGGCCCGTCAAGGAAGGCGATGTCGTGACCGGTGTCGGTCGCTTGCTGCACGCCGGGGCACGCAGTCAGGTCTGGAACATCGAGTTGTTCGACTCAAGCGATCAACTCACCTGTGTATCGCGCCTGACCATGGCCGTCATCAAACGGCGTTAAGATTGAATCAAACTGAGTCGACCATGCCCGACTTTGCTCGCACACCGGATCCTTCGCTCGTCACCTACACGCACATCATCTACGGGCTGCATGCCTTGTCGGTGCTGATCGGCGTGACGGGCGCGGCGACCATCGTCGGCAGCTTTATCTTTGGACTACCGTCGATTATCGCCGTCATCATGAATTACCTGCGACGCCAAGACGCCGCCGGGACGTGGCTCGAGTCGCACTTCAGCTGGCAGAGTCGGACCTTCTGGTGGGCCTTGCTGTGGAGCATCGTGGTGCTCATCGCTTCGGCGCCCTTGATGCTGCTGATCGTCGGATTCTTTACCGCCGCGTTCGGTCTGATGATCGTGGGCCTCTGGGTGCTGTACCGGGTGATCCGCGGTTGGCTCGCGCTGCGCGACGTTCGCACCCTGCCCACTGATGTCGCGGCGCGCCCATGACGGCCGGTGATCGCACGAAAAGCCCCACGGTGCTGCGGCGAGTCACCGTAGCCGCCGGCCTTGCGGCGACCGTCGGTCTCGCCGCCACTCTCGCAGGGTGCGGCCAACTTGGCCCGCTGTACCTGCCTGCCCCAGCCACCGACGTCGTCACCCGCCCCGTAGCGGATGCGTCGACCGCGACGCCGACGCCCTGACGGCCAATCGCGGTGTTTCGGTTTTCCCGAACATCGCCCCACCGCGCGAGTCCCTAGTCTGTAGGGGTGAGCCGCTGCGCCGCCACCCATCGAACCCCCGGCCGAACGTGCGCGACGCTGCGCCGCGTGAACCGGTCGCAACGTCTGTGGCTGCTCGCGCTGCTGCTCGCGATCGGCTTGCGGGTAGTCATCGATTGCCATGCGCCCAGCGCAACACGCACGGGCATCGATGCCCTGATCGCAGCGAGCCTGTGCACCACCGACCCCGATCGCCGCGTACCGAGTCGCCCCGAGTCGACCGAACCACCCCTGTGTTTGCACTGCACCACCGGCTGTAACGCGAAACTGCCGCCGACCTCTCGCAGTGTCTTGGCGGTGCGGCAAGCTGACCCGACCGCTCTTCGCAGCGGCTCGCTACATCAGCTCACTGCGTCATCGTCTGTGACCTCACCGCCCGCCCGTGGGCCGCCCGGAGTGGTGTAGCGTCTGTCGCTTTATTTTTTTGGCCAACGACCACGTGTGAACTTCGGTGGGGCCAACGTAGATACGAAACGCGCGGATCTCGCGAAATACCTGCTCAACGATCGAATCGCCGGTGAGTCCACTGCCTCCCATGACTTGGACACAGCGATCGGCGACCCGCATCAGGGCTTCGCTGACCGCAACTTTCGTCATGGAACTTTCCGTCGTGCCGAGATCCCCTGAATCCAACACGCCCGCGCACCAGTCGATCATCAACTCAGATTGTTTGAGATCGATCACATTCTCCGCCAGCATGAAACCGACACCTTCGTGGTCGACCAGCAGCTTGCCGAAGGACTGGCGGTGACAGGCGTAATCGCTGGCGATCTCGTGCGCGCGCTTGGCGGCACCCCACCAGCGCATGCAGTGTGACAAGCGAGCGGGGCTGAGGCGTACTTGGGCGTAGTTCAAACCTTCACCGGGTGCGCCGAGCATCTGCTCCGTCGGTATGCGCAGATTGTCGATTATCACGACGGCATGCCCGCCCGGCATCGCACTGCTGAGCGTGTTGAGAACACGTTCGATGCGAATGGCAGGGTCGGGCAGTTCAACCAGAAACATGCAGGCACCTTCGTCCGCCTTGGCGATGAGGATGCCGACCTCGGCGCCCATCGCCCCCGTGATGAAGGTCTTGCGTCCGTTCACTACCCAATGCCCACCATCGAAGCGACAGGTGGTTTTCATCATGGAGGGATCCGAACCCGCGCCGTCGTCGGCCGCAGGTTCGGTCATGAAAAAGGCCGAGCGAGCCGTGCCCGCCACGAGGGGTTTGAGAAAGCGTTCCTTCTGCACAGGGGTTGCCACCTTGCCGAGCAGGTACATGTTGCCCTCGTCAGGTGCCATGGTGTTGAGGGCCACCGGCCCAAGCGGAGACAGGCCCGAAGCACGCAAGACAATTGCCGTCTCGCGTTGGGTGAGGTGCGACCCGTCAGCCAGGATGTGTGGCGTGAGCAGCCCCGCGGCGCGGGCCTTCGCACGCATCTCACTGACCAACTCCTCAGAGGGGCCGTGCCCGCGAACATCGATCCGCGGGTCCTGCTCGTAAGGCGTCACGACCGTCCGGACAAAATTCTCGACCTGCGTGGCGATCTGGTTTGCGCGATCCGACATGGAGCCTGTCCCCTGAAGTTGGCTTTCAACACCACCGGCACGCGGTCTGCCCTGGATGGCTTTGTCGCTATAATACGGCCGGTGTGACGTCCCCCGTCATTCATTGCCTCCATCACAAACAGGAAGTGACCATGAAGTCTGACAAGCTCACTCGCCGTCAGGTACTCGGCGCCACGGTGCTCGGTCTGCCGGCCATCCCGGTCGTCGTCGAAACGGCATTCGCGCAGGCGAAGCCCGCCGCCGGTGCCCTGCCCGTGCTCAGCCCGACCGAGCCGGCGGCCAAGGCCCTCGGCTACGTCGAAGACACCGCCAAGGTCGACGCCAAGACGAACCCCAACCACAAGAAAGAGCAGCACTGCGGCAACTGCCTGCAGTGGGCGGACAAGGACCGCAAGGCCCCGCTCGCCAAGTGCAACCTCTTCCCGGGCAAGCTCGTGAAGAACCCGGGCTGGTGCAAAGTCTGGGTGAAGGCGCCGGGCGTCGCCTGAAGCCATGCGTGAACGTCGGGCAGAAGCGGATCACGCGCTGCCCGGCGTTCGCCCTTTTCTTTGGGCGATGCTGTCGCTCGTCCTGTTGCTGGCGGCCTGTGCGCCTCCCGCACCCTTCAATTCCACCGAAGTCAGCGGCATCGATTACGGCCGCGGCTTGCGGATCGCGGATACCAGCGGGCAAGCCCGCAGTCTCGAGGACTTCGCCGATGCCGTCACGGTGGTGTTCTTCGGTTTCACCAGTTGCCCCGATGTCTGCCCGAGCACCCTTCTGCGCCTGAAGCAGGCGCGCGCTGCGCTCGGCACCGACGCGCAGCATGTCAAGGTGTTGCTCGTCAGCGTCGACCCGCAACGCGATACGCCCGACCGGCTGCGCGCCTATCTCGATAACTTCGACGCCTCTTTCGTCGGCTTGCGCCCGACGCCGGAGCAATTGCCCGCCGTGGTGAAAGCCTTCCACGCCATCGCCGTCCAAGTACCGTCGAAGGACGGCTCAAGCTACACCATCGACCATTCAAGCACGCTCTACGTCTATGATCGGCACAATCGATTGCGACTGATCGCACAGCCCGATTTCGCCATGGACGCTTTCGTTGCTGATCTGCGCCGTCTCGTCGCCAAAGAATGAGCCCACGCGCATGAGCAAGCCCGATCTGGTGCTGGTCGACGGCTCCTCTTATCTCTACCGCGCTTTCCACGCGCTACCGCCCTTCACCAATGCCGCGGGCGAACCGACCGGAGCGGTGCTCGGCGTGGTCAACATGCTGCTGAAATTTCTCCGCGAGCATGAACCCGCCACGATGGTGGTGGTGTTCGACGCCCCGGGAAAAACCTTCCGCGATGAGCTGTTCGCCGAGTACAAGGCGCACCGCCCGCCGATGCCCGACGATCTGCGCGCGCAGCTCGACCCGCTGCTCGACACCGTACGCGCGCTCGGTCTGCCCTTGCTGCGCGTACCCGGGGTCGAGGCGGACGATGTGATCGGCACGCTCGCCAGCCGCGCCGCCGCCGCAGGCCAGCAGGTGCTGATCTCAACCGGCGACAAAGACATGTGTCAGCTGGTCGGGCCGCAGATCACGCTCATCAACACCATGAGCGATAGCCGCTACGACCGCGACGGCGTCAAAGCCAAGTTCGATGTGTGGCCCGAACAAATCATTGACTACCTGGCGCTCGTCGGTGACAGCTCGGACAATATTCCGGGCATCGATAAGGTTGGCCCCAAGACGGCAGCGAAGTGGCTTGGGCAATACACAACCCTCGACAACCTGATCGCTCACGCAGCCGAAGTGCCGGGCAAGGTGGGCGAGAACCTTCGCGCCGGGCTCGACACGCTGCAACTGTCGCGACAACTGGCGACGATCCGCTGCGACCTTGAATTACCAGCCGATGCCGCCGATCGCAGCCGTCGGCCTCAGGATGACGCCGCGCTCAAGACACTCTACACGCGCCTCGGTTTCCGGCAATTGCTGCGCGCGCTCGGCGAAACCACGGACGAAACCACGGACAAGCCCACCGTGACGAACCCAGGCACGCCGAGCGAGCCTACAAATGAAGCCTCATTGCTTCGCCGCCCCGAGATCGTCGCGGCACCTCGCGCCTATGAAATCATCAGCGACGAGACGCAATTCGCGCAGTGGCTCGCGCGACTCGAAGCCGCTGAGCTCACCGCGTTCGATACGGAAACCACGAGTCTCGATTACATGCAGGCTCGCATCGTCGGCGTGTCGTTCTGCATCGAACCTGGTATCGCGGCTTATGTGCCGCTCGCCCACGATTACGTGGGCGCCCCGGCGCAGCTCGATCGCGATCGGGTACTGCAACGCCTGCAGCCACTGCTCGAAGATCCGCGCAAGGCGAAGCTTGGCCACCATCTGAAGTACGACGCACACGTGCTGGCCAACCACGGCATCACGCTCGCGGGCCTGCGCTACGACACCATGCTCGAGTCTTACGTGTGGAATAGCGTGGCGATCCGCCACGACATGGACTCAGCCGCCGAACGCTACCTCGGCGTCACGACCATTCATTACGAGGATGTGGCAGGCAAGGGCGCCAAACAAATCCCCTTCAGTCAGGTAGAGATCGCGCGTGCCGGCGAATACGCCGCGGAAGATGCCGATGTCACGCTGCGGCTGCACCGCACGCTGTGGCCGGCGATCGAGCACGAGCCTTTACTGAAACGTCTCTACGAGGAATTCGAACAGCCGCTCGTGCCGGTGCTGCAACGGATGGAGCGACGCGGCGTGCTCATCGATCGCGAGCGCTTGCGTGTGCAAAGCCGCGAACTCGAGCAGCGCGCAGCCGAACTTCAAGCCGAGGCCCACGCACTCGCCGGCAGCGCCTTCAATCTCGACTCGCCCAAGCAGCTCCAGCAGATTCTCTTCGAGACAATGCAGATTCCGGTGCTGCGCAAGACCCCCACCGGTCAGCCCTCGACGGCCGAAGACGTGCTTGAGGAACTCGCCGAACAACACGCCCTGCCGCGGCTGATTCTCGAATATCGCGGGATCGCGAAGCTCCGCAGCACGTACGCCGATAAGCTGCCGACGCAAATCAATCCGCAGACGGGACGTGTGCACACTTCGTATCACCAAGCCGTGGCGCAAACGGGCCGACTCTCGTCCACGGATCCGAACCTGCAAAACATCCCGATCCGCACGCCCGAAGGTCGGCGGATCCGACAAGCCTTCATCGCCCCGCAGGGGAAAGTGCTGCTCGCAGCCGACTACTCGCAGATTGAGCTGCGGATCATGGCGCACTTGTCGGGAGACGCAGGGCTACAGGCCGCGTTCGCCGCCGACCGTGACGTGCACCAAGCCACCGCCGCCGAGGTGTTTGGCGTGCCGCTCGAAGAAGTCACGGCCGATCAGCGCCGTTCCGCCAAGGCGATCAACTTCGGGCTGATCTACGGCATGTCGGCCTTCGGCCTCGCTCGCCAACTCGGCATCGAGCGCGGCGCCGCGCAGAATTATGTCGAGTTGTACTTCGCTCGCTACCCCGGCGTGAAAGCCTACATGGATCGCACCCGTGAGCAGGCGCGCGAGAACGGCTTCGTCGAAACGGTATTCGGGCGCCGGCTGTATCTCCCCGACATCCGCTCGCGCAACCGCGCGATGCAGCAATACGCCGAGCGCAGCGCGATCAATGCACCCATGCAGGGGACGGCCGCTGATCTGATCAAAAAGGCGATGATCGCGGTCGATGCGTGGTGCGAAAGCGAGGGTCGCGGGCACGCCGCGCTACTCATGCAAGTGCACGACGAACTCGTGCTCGAAGTGTCTGCCCATACATCGATCGTGCAGCACGTCAGCGCCGCGATCCGCGAGCGCATGGTGGCCGCTGGCGAGGGCGCTTTGTCGGTACCCCTGCGAGTCGATATTGGGACGGGGGCGAACTGGGACGAGGCGCATTGACGCCACGCACGTCAGCGAATTTCGGCGGTCGCCGGGGTGTTGTGACAACGCAACATGTAGCCATTTAACCCCATGATTATTAAAGAAATTATTTTCCGATTATTTTCGGAACCTTTGCCGCGACCCCCAGTCTGATTTCCCGAACGCTCTGCGTTCCCCGCTTTTCTCCCTCCCTGAGCGGGCACCCGGCCTCTAGACCTGTGTCGGGTTTGTCTACCCCCGGTCGTTTCCCCGCGAAGCGCCCGGGGGTTCTTTTATCCGGGGATGCTTTTTTTGCCGCCCTGCCTCGCAGTACCCCAGAGTTCAGCCATCCGATCCTGCGCCTCGCGCACCCCAATACCTGCGTGGGCTGAAAACAGCTGCACGCTGGCAAGACTCCCAAGCGCTGCACTCGCCTCTCGCAGACCGGCCGCGCGCTCGGCCTGATTCAACTTATCGACTTTGGAGAGCAGCACATGGACGCCGCGTCGCGCAGGCTGCGCCCACTCAATCAGGCCAAAATCCTCTTCTCGCAGCCCGCGCCGGGCGTCCACGATCAGCATCAGACCCCGCAAACTGTCGCGCGCTCGCAAGGCATCGAGCAGTGGCAGCCATTTTTTCCGCTCCTCGGGACGCACCGAGGCGTAGCCATACCCGGGCAAATCGACGATGCGGTGCCCGGGCTCCAATTCGAAATAGTTCAAGAGGCGAGTCTGCCCGGGGGTCTTGCTGGTGCGGGCAAGGGCCTTGCGCTCGGTCACCGCGTTGATCGCACTGGACTTGCCCGAGTTGGACCGCCCGGCGAAGGCCACTTCCGCGCCCACATCGGCGGGGAACTGCTCTTTGGCTGCCACGCTGAGAACGAAATTGGCCTGTGGGAAGCGTGACACCCCTTTAGTGTAAACTGCGGCGGTCGAATTCGATGTCTGGAGCCTGCGAAATGTTCATTTGTCCGCCCTCCGCGAGGGTCATCGCTGTCTTGTTGTTGTCAGTTGTGCTCGCGCCTGCGGCGCTCGCCCGAGGCAAAGCCGAAGCAGGGGCTGCCAAAGCCGCTGTCTGCGCCCCCTGTCATGGCGCCAACGGCAACAGCGTCAACCCGGAATGGCCGAATCTCGCCGGTCAAAACTCGCGCTACATCGCCGAGCAACTCAAGTTGTTCCGCGCCGGCCACCGCAACAATGCCGTGATGTATCCGCTCGCCATGGCGCTGACGGACGAAGACATCTCCGATCTGTCTGCCTATTTCGCCACGTTGACGCCGACTGGCCAAGAAGCCGACCCGGCCACTTACAAAGCGGGCGAAGCGCTGTATCGGGGCGGCGATCGCGCGCGGAACATTCCTTCCTGCACCTCGTGCCATGGTCCTGTTGGCCTAGGCAATTCGGGGGCGGGCTATCCGGCGCTGCGTGCCCAGCACTCGACCTACACGCTCAAGCAACTCGCCGACTACGCGAGCGACCAGCGCTACCTCGATATCGCCACGGGCAATCCAACGAAGTCGATGAACGGCCACATGATGACGACCATCGCCAAGCGCCTGAGCGAAGACGACAAGCGCGCCCTCGCCAGCTACATCCAGGGCCTGCGCTAATTCCATCAGTTCACGGTGATGCTTATGAAGACGATCACTCGCGCATTGACCCGTTTGCCTCTCCTCGCAGCCGCCGCGGCACTGCTGTTGATCACGGTTGCGCCGGCCTCGCACGCGCAGGGCGCTGCAGTGCCGAGCAAGTGGCAACAGGGGCGTCACTATCGCAGTGTGGCGCCGCAGATGCCGACCTCGGTCTCACCGGGTAAAGTCGAAGTGGTTGAGATCTTCTGGTACGGCTGCGGGGCCTGCTACATGCTCGACCCGTATCTCGAGAGCTGGAAAAAGAAAGACAAGCCCGCCAACGTCGAATTCGTGCGCGTCCCCGTGACCTGGAACGAAGGCGCCAAGTTGCACGCGCGCCTCTTCTATACCCTGCAGGCGCTGAAGCAGGACGAGCGACTGCACACCAAAGTATTCGACACCATCCACCGCGGTGGTAACGGCCTACTCGGTCGCAACGAAGAGACGACACTGCCTGTCGTTCGCGATTGGGCGAAAGCCAATGGCATCGACCCGAAGGCCTTCACCGATGCGTGGAATTCCATGTGGGTGAACACGAAACTGCGCCAGGCGGACGAGATCGTGCGTCGCTACCGCGCTGAAGGTACGCCGTTCATGGCCGTCAATGGCCGCTGGTCGACGGATATCAACTCGGCGGGCGGCGTGCCGCAGATGCTCGAACTCATCAACGCCCTCGCCCGCGCCGAGCAGCCACGCTGATCTCGCGGCGCGCACGGCTGAATCGGCGCGCATGATCGGCTGTTTCCTGCTCGACGATCAGGGCCTGCAGCGCCGGGTCGTCACGGCCCACGACGCCTTGCCCGAGGCGGCGCTCTGGATCGATCTACTCGAGCCCGCACCCGACGAGGAAGCCCAAGTCGAGCGCTTTCTCGCCGTCGATGTACCGACGCGCGAGGAGATGCGTGAGATCGAATCCTCGAATCGTCTTTACGAAGAAAACGGCACGCTCTACATGACCGCAACCGTGGTCACCAAGCTCGATACCGAGCGCCCCGAGAGCAGCCAGATCACCTTCATCCTCACAGCCAATCGACTGATCACCAACCGCTACGTCGACCTGCTGCCGTTTCGTCGCTATATCGCTTACGCCGAGCGTCACCGCAGCACTTGTACGTCCGCGGCGGCTGTGTTGGCCGGGCTGCTCGAAGCCATGGTCAACCGGATTGCCGATGTACTCGAGCGCATTGGGGGCGACATCGATGCGGTGTCGGCCGAAGTGTTCACACCGCCTCCGCCCGGGCAGCGACGACGGCATCCGCGCGACTACCGGTTGATCCTCGAACGCGTCGGTCGCAATGGCGATTTGACCTCCAAGGCTCGCGAGACGCTGGCGAGCCTGACCCGTTTGCTTGCGTTCCTGCAGCAGTCGAACCACCCGCTGCTCACGCCGGAAGTGCGTAGCCGACTGAAAAGCCTGGTACGCGATGTGACGCAAATGAGCGACCACGCCACCTTCCTCGGTAACAAGGTGCAGTTCATGCTCGAGGCGACCCTCGGCATGATCAACATCGATCAGAACAACATTCTGAAGATCTTCTCTGTGGCCACGGTAGTGCTGCTGCCACCTTCGGTGATCGGCGCCATCTTCGGAATGAACTTCGAATGGATCCCGACTTCGGAGCAACCTTGGGGATTCCCGGCCGCCCTCGTGGTGATGGTGGCGAGCGCCGCTCTGCCCTACTGGCTCTTCAAGCGCCGCGGCTGGCTCTGAAGTCATCGCCTCACGAAGGCCTTTACCCCACCTCCCTTTGGGGGGTTAGGATAGGAGTCAATGAAAACTTGGCGCCGCTCAATCTGCCTCGGCAGCCTGCTGCTTGCACCGCTGGTGGCGCAGGCCAACAACCAGCACTTTGCGCTTGCAGCCACCGGGCGCTTCGATGAACTCGCGCGCCTGATCGAGGCGGACGAGCAAGCCGCGAGCAAGCCGCTGCGCACGGCAGACCGGCACGCCCTGTACTTCGCCTATTCAAAGATCAAGCGTTACGACAAGTTGCTGCCCTGTCTCGATCGGCTCGAAGAGCGGATCCGCGGAGGCGACCTGCGCACCCGCTTACTCGGCCTCGACGATGGCACTCCCACCGTGCATGTCATGCGAGCTGATGCGCTGATCGAGCTCGGTCAGTATGCCGATGCCATCGACGAAGCACAGAAAGGACTCAAGTGGCTGCGGGAAGCCGACAGCGACGATCTCGACATGATCGTACATCTGATGGCTGCGGTATCGCTCGCCGCGACCCTGGAGGGCGACCGTGAAGCCGGCGGCAATTATGCTCGCGAGCTCGCGGAGTTTCAGCTCGGCCTGCTCGGCCGCGATTACGTCGGTACCAAGGCCATGGCGCTCGGTCGGGTGTACGTGGCGCTTGGCGAATTCGACAAGGCGCTCGAACGCTACCGCGAAGCCGTCGAGGTGATCGAGCGACAGCGGCTGAGTATCAACACCGAGACCAACAAGATCGGCTTCGTCGGTGACAAGCAGGCCGTGTACGGCCGGCTGGTCGATGCGCTGTATCGCGCGGGCCGCGTCGAACAAACCTTCGAGTACATCGAGCGCTCGAAAGCGCGCGCACTCGTCGATCTGCTTGCTGCCAAGAAGGAACTTAAGGGCGCCTCACTCGCGGCGATTACGGAGGCCGACCGACTGGCCATTGAGCAAGCACCGGCCGACATGGACGCCTTGGCCAATAGCGCGCAACGCGAGGCGGAAGCCGCGCGCCTGACGGCGGAGCTGCGCCGCAACGACCCGGAGCTGGCCTCGCTGGTCACCGTCACCGCCGTACCCATCGCTGACATTCAAAGCCGCTTGCTCGCCAATGAGGTGGTGCTGCAGTACTACTTGAGCGGCGAGCAACTGTTCGTGGGCGCGGTCACCAAAGACGCGGTCAGCATGCAGCGGGTGGCAGCGGGTGAGCTTGCAGCCAAAGTGCGGCGATTGCGCGTCACCATCCAAGAGGATGAGGATGAGAATCGTACGCGGGAATACGCCAAGGAACTGCACGACATCCTGCTCGGGCCTGTGCGCCCGCTGGCAGCGGGCAAGAGCCTGCTCATCGTCCCGCATGGCGTGCTGCACTACCTGCCGTTTGCCGCATTGTACGACGGCAGTGATTATTTGATGCAAACCACGCTGACCCGCTTCCTGCCGAGCGCCAGCACCATCCGCTTCCTGCGGGCACCTTCCGGCACTCAGAAAGACCCGGTGCTCGTACTCGCCAACCCGGACTTGCAGGACCCCTCGCTCGATCTGCCCTTTGCCGAGACGGAGGGTAAGTTCATCGCACAAACCATGCCGGCGAGTGAAATCTTCGCCCGCGCACAAGCTTCAGAAGAGATCTTCAAGGCGCGCGCTCCCGCGTTCCGCATGCTGCACGTGGCCTCGCACGGCGAATTCAATGGTGCCGACGCCTTGCAATCGCGACTGCTGCTCGCCAAGTCAGGCACAGAGGACGGCTCGCTGACCGTGGGCGATTTGTACAACATACGTCTCGATGCCGACCTCGTCACCCTCTCCGCCTGTGAAACCGGCCTTGGAAAGGTTCAGACCGGCGATGATGTGCTGGGCCTGACACGCGGCTTCCTGTTCGCTGGGAGCAGCAATATCGTGGCGAGCCAATGGAAGGTCGACGATCAGGCGACAGGTGTGCTGATGCAGCATTTTTATGCGAACCTCAGTGCGGGCAAGCCCAAGCGCGAGGCGCTGCGAGACGCGCAGCGCGAAACGCGTAAGGCGTTTGCGCACCCGTTCTACTGGGCGGCGTTCTATCTCACTGGTCTCGGAGTCTGAGATGTCACGATGGATTGCGATCCTGCTGTTGATGGCGAGCATCTTGTCTCCTCCCGCGAGCGCGGCAACGCAGGAGCCGTTCAAGCACGCACTCATCATTGGCGTGTCGATCTACCGCGACGAGGAAGTCCCGCCGCTATTCGGGGTGCCGAATGATCTCGATAGCGCGAAGGAAATCGCCGTCGCGATGGGCATACCGGAAGGCAACGTCACCGAGCTCTTCAACGAACAAGCCACCAAAGATCGCATCATCGCCGAACTCGGCAAGCTCGCTGCGCAGGCGTCGGACGGCGGACGCATTCTCGTTTATTTCTCAGGCCACGGTACGCGGTGGCGCGACCCGAACGCCGGCGGTTGTGTCGAAGGCTTGCTGACCTGGGATCGCAAGGTCATCGTCAATCGCGAATTCGCTCAGTACGCCAAGCCGCTCGGCAGCAAGGCCGACAAGCTCATCATCATGTTCGATGCCTGCCACTCGGGCGGCATTGCCGGAATCCGCCGCAACACGCGCTCGCTGGGTGAGGAAAACGGCGGTCTGCGACCGAAGTTTTTCATGAAGGCCGACGAGACCGGGACGGCCTGTAATCGCCCCTCGAACGTCCGCACGCGCAGCCTGCTCGGTCAGAACTCCGACGGCGTCGATGCGTTACCCGAGAACGTGGTGCACATCACGTCGGCGCGCGCTGACGAAGTCAGCTTCGACGAACCGAGTCGCGGCGGACTCGCCACCCAGGCGATGAAGAGCTGCCTGCTCGGCGGCGCCAAGGATCTCGATGGCAGTGGGGCGGTCACACTGGCCGAAGTCGAGCAATGTGCACAGGATTTCATCAGCACGAAGGTGGCGCGCTTCCCGGATCTGCTGCCGCATCACGTCACGGTCACAGGGCTACGCAACCTGATTCCGGTCGCGGCAGCCGGTAAGCCCACGCAGTCGGCAGCGCCCTCGGCCGAAGCCGCACGGCTCGAACGCGAACGACTGCAGCGCGAGCAAGCAGCTCTCGAGGAGCAACGTCGCGCCGAGGAGCGGCGCGCGGCAGAGCAGCGGGCGGAAAAGATTCGTCAGGAACAACAGCGCCTTGCGGCCGAGCGCGGCGAAGCCGAACGACTCGCCAAACTCGAGCAGGAGCGCTTGGCTCGCGAGGCTGAGCAGGCGCGGCTCGCGCAACTCGAGAAGCAGCGCCTCGCTCGTGAAGCTGAGCTCGCGAAGGTGGCCGAGGCGGAGCGTAAGCGGCTGGCAGCCGAAGCCGCGGCAGCGGACACTGCGCGCCGCGAATCGGAGCGCCTGGCGCAAGCAGCACTCGAGCGGCGACAACGCGAAGAAGCCGAGTCGCGCGCCGAGCAGGAGCGTCTTGCTCAGCTCGCTCAAGCCGCCGAGGAAGAAAAGAAGCGCCTCGCGGCAGCAGAGGCGGAACGGTTACGGCTCGCGCAATTGGCGGAAGCCGCAGCCGAAGAAAAGAAACGTCTGGCGGCAGCGCAAGCGCCGGTGTCGGCCGTCGCCTCGGTGCAGAACCTCTATGACCAGCGCGATCCCCGGCGCACGCTCGCCGTCACCGTGCCGCGCAAGTCCTTGCGCATCGGCCAAGACCCCTTCGAGCTGACCATCACATCGAAGCACGACGGCTATGTGTACATCGTGCTGCTCGGCAGTGATCAGACGAGCTTCTATCTGCTGTTCCCGAACGGCTTCGATGGCAGCAACAAAATCAAAGCTAACGCGCCCATGCGACTGCCGCGACCCAACTGGGGCGTCATGGCGGGCGGCCCACCGGGCACCGATCATGTGCTCGTACTCGTGACCGACAATCCGCGCGAGTTGTCGGTGCTGAGCAGCAACGCTGCGAACCCCGAAGCGCCGTACACGTTCAAGGCGGCCGATGCCGGCGGTCGGCGCGAACTGATCAACTTCGTCATCGGCGAAGGCGTGCGCGGATCACCGCGATTCGCCGCGGCCTGGCTCAAAGTGGAGGAAGTTCAGTGAGAATCACAAGCCTCTTATCCGTACTCGTCGTCGGCGCACTCTACAGCCAACTGGCGTGGGTCCAGAACGCACCCAGCCCAACGATGTCCGCTGAGGAGATCATCAAGCAACTCGCGCCGCCAGATCCGGCCGCCGCACCTGCGCCCGCTGCGGGAGCGGAGGGTCGCACCCGATCGCTGCGTAACCTCAAACCGGTCGCGCGCAGCATCGACATGAGCATCAACTTCGAGTTCAACTCGGCGAAGATCACGCCGGACAGTCTGCCCGTGCTCGAACAACTGAGCATCGCCATGAAAGCCAACCAACTGGCCCAGACCCGCTTCATGATCGAAGGCCACACGGACGCCAAAGGCAGCGCGCGCTACAATCTCGATCTGTCGGCGCGCCGCGCCCAATCCGTCGTGACCTATCTG
Source organism: Nevskiaceae bacterium (assembly GCA_046091245.1). GTDB lineage: Bacteria > Pseudomonadota > Gammaproteobacteria > Steroidobacterales > Steroidobacteraceae > UBA964. The sequence continues at coordinate 36,800 of JBJTBK010000102.1, forward strand.
CAATCGAAGGGTGTCGAGGCTGTTCGACTCGAATCGGTGGGCAAGGGATTCACGGAACTGCTCAACAACACTGACCCGCTCGCGGCCGATAATCGTCGCGTGCGCATCAAGGCCCTGCCCTGAGGAGTCTCGATATGACCGCGCAGACCCGTCCGCTCTCGAAGCTTGTCCCCACGCTCATGGCGCTCTGCTTTGCCACGGCCGGCACGGCGAGTTTTGCGCAGGAACCGCTGCTGCTCGTGACAGAGGCGGAAATGCAGGCCTCGCTCGCGGCGCCTGAGCCCCTCTTCCCGCGCTTCACGCCCGAACCCGGGGCGCCGCGCATCCTGGTCGATGCCCCCAAGGTCAATACGTCTGTCACCTCACCGACGACCCTCAAGCTGCGCTTCGAACCGGAGAGCGGTACGACGATTCGGCCCGAGACCTTCAAGGTCAAATAT
>JBJTBK010000103.1:0-10150 GCA_046091245.1 Nevskiaceae bacterium
GACTCGTGGACGTGCGTTGTAACTGCCCGAAAAACTCACCCGCTGCACGGCGGCCGAGGCCGCTGGCGCAGCGCGATAGATCTGCGGACCGCCCGCACGATCAGACGTGAAATACACGGCGCTGCCGTCACTCGACCAAACGGGCTCAGTATCGATCGCCGGATGTTCAGTGACCCGCGTCAGGGCGCCGCTCTCCAACTCGAGCGTGTACACATCAAGATTGCCGGACGAAGAGGACAGCGTCAGCGCAAGACGTTTTCCGTCGGGCGACCAGGCCGGAGCACCGTTGACGCCGGCCCGAGCGGACACACGGCGCCGCTCTGCGGTCCGCACAGTTTGGACGTAGATGGCCGCGCTGCGAGTCTCGCAGCTCACGTAGGCGATCGACTCCGCATCCCGCGACCACGCGGGTGACATGATCGGTAATCGCGACTGCAGGATGGTTCGCGGACTCTCCCCGTCGGCATCGGCCACGATCAGCCGGTAGCGTAACGTAGGGGCGACCCCATCGACTGCGACATAGGCCACACGCGTGGCAAACGCACTGCGCACACCCAATATTCTTTGGTAAATCCGATCGGCGATGCGATGCGCCGCATTGCGCCAAGCCGTCGGTGCCGCCGTCACGCTTTCTGCGAGCAGTCGCTGCCCCGTGAGCAGATTTACGACCTCGAACTCGAGCGTCACCCGACCATCGCCCGCGGGCACGGCACGGCCTGTCACGATGTAGTCAGCTCGAGTCCGATCCTGCAGCACGAAGCGGCCGCTTCGAGAAAGGTCTTGTCCCACGACTTGCGCCGAAGGCTGGGCATCGTCAATGAACGGGGATATCACCATCGGCACTGGAGCCGACACGCCCGAAGTGATGTCCACCTGTAGTTGGGCACGAGCCATGGACGACATAATCAGCAGCAGGACCGTTGCCAGGGCGTAGCGCACAGCGCGGGCGAATCGTTCAATCATTGGGACGGAACCTCAACTCCAAATTACGTTCGAACAACTCGGGCTCGGGAGGCGGCGGCAGCGGCGAGGCGCGGAACACGGCCGCTTCGATCGACTGGCGTACCGCTTCATCGCCGTTGCACTCGCGCACCTCGACGCGTACCACCGTGCCGCCCTGCACCTGCGTTACCGCCACACGACAATCGATGCCAGGCCGCGCCGTATCGGGACGCAACCACGCACGTTGAACCCGCGCCTGGATGGCCGCAGCCCATTGTGCACTGAGCGATGCACGGCGTGCAGCCTCGGCGCGTTGCCGCTCGGCAGCGAGCTCTGCGGTCAACCGGCGCTGCAACTCAGCCTCTTTCTCGGCTTGCGCCGCGAGCAAGCGACGTCGGTCGGCCTGCTCCTGATCGTCGATCAGCTTTTGTAACTCGGCTTGACGCTGTTGCTGCGCCACGCGCTGCTGCTCGGCCAGACGCGCGCGCTCCCGCTCTCGCTGCGCCTCCTCGCGCGCCTGTCTCTCTTCGGCCTGCTTCTTCGCCTCCGCTCGCTTCTTGGCCTCCGCTGGCTGCTTCGTGTCGGTCGCCGGGGGCTTTTCGACGGAGGGAGGTTCCGGTGAGGGCTTAGGTGCTGGCGCAGGTTGTGGCAGAGGTTCCGGCACAGGCTCGGTCACGGACGGTGGTGCAACGTCGCTCCGAGCCAACTCCTCCGTTGTCACGATGCGCCCCTCAAGCGCGAGAGCCTGCGGCGCCTCCTCCGTCTCACGCCACTGGCGCAGACCAAAGAACACGATCAACGCGACGAGTAGCGCGTGCAGCGCGATGGAGAGCAGGTAAGGTTTCAGACGCGACATCGGGTTGCGCTCACGAGCCCGCGCGCGGCACCGCCACGGGGTCGGTGAGGAAACCGACTTTTACCGCTCCTGCGCGCTGCAGCAGCACCATCGCCTCGACCACGCGCCCGTAGCTCACCGTACGATCACCTTTGACGAAGACGGGCAGTCCTGGCGTGTTGCGCAGCACCGCGGCCACTCGGGCCTCGAGCAATTCATCGCTAAGCGGCGTCCCCGGGTCCTCCCCCTGATTGAGATACAGCTTTCCAGCCGAATCCACCGACAGGATCAGCGGCGGTCGATTTTGCAACTCGGCTGGGTCGATCGGTTCGGCAGCGGCATTGGGCAGATCGACTTTCACACCTTGCGAGAGCAGCGGCGCTGTCACCATAAAAATGATGAGCAGCACCAGCATCACGTCGATGTAGGGCACGACGTTGATTTCGCTCATCGGCTTGCGCCCGCGACTCGGTTGCGCCATGACTCAGTTCGCCGCTTGCGAACCGCGCGTCACGCGGCGCTGCAAGATCGTCGAGAATTCCTCGGTGAATGCGTCGTAACGCATCTCGAGGCGTCCGATCTGGTCTGCGAATCGGTTGGAGGCCACCACCGCGGGGATCGCCGCGAACAAACCAAGAGCCGTAGCGACCAGCGCTTCGGCGATGCCGGGCGCTACGGTCGCGAGCGTCGCCTGTTGCACGGAACCCAAGCCGACGAAGGCATGCATGATGCCCCATACCGTGCCGAATAGACCCACGTACGGACTCGTCGAACCCACAGTCGCGAGTGTGGAAAGACTCTTTTCGAGATACTCAACTTCCTTGATCTGCTGCGCCTTCATGCCGCGACGCGCGCCTTCCAAGAGCACGTCGGCCGCGTCGACACCCTGCTGACGGAGGCGCGCAAACTCGCGAAAGCCCGACTGGAATACGCTCTCGATGCCGCGCGACTGCCCGCGTGATTCGATCGACTTGTAGAGGGCCGCCAAATCCCCGCCGGACCAGAACTCAGCCTCGAAACGCACGAAGTCGGACCGCGCACGGGAGATCACCGCGCGCTTGTGGAACACGATGCTCCAGGAATACACCGACGCCCCGGCGAGCATGAGCATCACGAGTTGTACGACCAGGGTCGCCTCGGCAATCAATCGGAGAATGGACAAATCATTCACGGTAAATACTCCGCTATGCGTCGTGGCCGCATCGTTCGACCGTCGAGGCACACTACCCTGACTGTCGCTTCGATGAGAAGTTCGCGCTCCGCGTCGGCAGTGCCGATCTCTTTGTAGATCAGTTGCTCGAACACCACCGTCGTGCGCCCATCCGGCGCAGCGTCGCAGGTGACGAGCAAACGATCATCCAGTCGGGCGGGCGCTTTGTATTCAACATTGACCGCCAACACCATGAATAGCACCCCGTGTTCGGCGGCCAGTCGTGATTGGTCAACCCCTTGGGCACGCAACCACTCCGTGCGCGCGCGCTCGAGGTAGCGCAGGTAATTGGCGTAGTAGACGACTCCGCCCGCGTCCGTGTCTTCCCAGTAAATGCGAACCGGCCAACTGAAGGGACTCACGCCCCCTCCTCGAACAAGGGCAGCGCAGCGCCCGCGCGTGCCGGCATCGTCAAACCGAAATGCTGATAGGCGGTGCGGGTCGCGATGCGACCACGAGCCGTGCGCATCAAAAATCCCTGCTGAATCAAGAACGGTTCGATCACATCCTCAAGCGTGCCGCGTTCCTCACCGATGGCGGCGGCGAGGCTGTCGATCCCCACCGGCCCACCCTCCACCTTGTCGATGCTGGTTGTGAGCAGCTTTCGATCGAGCGCATCGAAGCCGGCCGGGTCCACGGCCAACAAATCAAGTGCCGCCACAGCCATCGAGGAGGTGATGCGTCCATCGCCACGAACTTCGGCGTAGTCGCGCGCTCGGCGCAGCAGCCGATTGGCGATGCGTGGCGTACCGCGCGCCCGCGCGGCGATCGCCGTTGCGCCATCGTCCTCGAGCGGCACACCGAGAATGCCTGCCGAGCGCAGCACGATGCTCGTCAGATCCGCAACGTCGTAAAACTCCAGTCGTTGCACGATGCCGAATCGATCGCGCAGCGGCGAGGTCAACAGTCCCGCTCGGGTGGTTGCACCGACCAATGTGAAGGGCGGCAAACTGAGCTTGATCGAACGCGCTGCCGGACCCTCGCCGATCATGATGTCGAGCTGGTAGTCCTCCATCGCTGGATACAGCACCTCCTCGACCACGGGCGACAGTCGATGGATTTCATCGACAAACAGCACGTCTCGCGCCTGCAGATTGGTAAGGATCGCCGCCAAATCTCCCGCCCGCTCAAGCACCGGGCCCGAAGTCTGGCGTAAATTCACGCCAAGCTCAGTGGCCAAGATATTCGCCAGCGTCGTCTTGCCGAGGCCGGGCGGCCCAAAGATCAGCACGTGATCGAGTGCTTCGCCACGCGCACGCGCGGCATCAACGAAAATGCCGAGCTGCTCTTTGACGGGACGTTGACCCACATAATCAGCCAGCCGCTTCGGACGGATGGCCCGGTCAATGGCCTCGTCTTCCCGGCCACCCTCGGCACTGACCAGTCGCTCGTTCATCGGTCAGCTCCTTGCAGGGCTCGTCGAATCAACTCTTCGGTGCTCGTAGCCTCACCGCCCGCCGACTTCAGCAAGCGACTGGCCTCGGCGGGTTTGTAGCCAAGCGCCACGAGTGCCGCGAAGGCCTCGCCCTCGGCACCGGTGCTCGTCGCGACACCCAGACCTGCGGCAGGGGCCGGGGCCGCGAGGCGATCACGCATCTCGATGATCAGCCGCTCCGCCGTCTTGCGCCCGATGCCCGGGATACGCGTCAGTGCCGTCGCGTCCTGCAAGGTCACACAGGCTGCGAAGCCCTCGACCGAGGTGCCCGACAAAATGCCGAGGGCCATTTTGGGTCCCACGCCCGTGACTTTCAGCAACGAGCGGAACAACTGACGCTCCGCATCGCTGGCGAAACCGTAGAGCACGTGCGCGTCCTCGCGCACCACCAGATGGGTGAGCAGACGCACCTCCTCACCGACGGCGGGCAAGCCGTAGAACGTCGACATCGGCGCTTCAAGCTCGTAGCCCACGCCGCCGACCTCAACCAGCAACTGAGGCGGCGCCTTGGTAACCAGCCGCCCACGCAGCGAGCCGATCATCCGACACCTCCAGCCATGAGCAGCCCGAGCTTGCGGTGCTGCGCGTGACACATCGCTACCGCAAGCGCATCGGCCGCGTCGCTCGTCACCTTGCCCGGCAACTGCAGCAGCGTACGCATCATGTGCACGACCTGCATCTTATCGGCACCACCAAAACCTACCGTGGCGAGTTTGATCGCCCGTGGCGCGTACTCCGCGAGCGTGACCGCCGACCCCAAGGCCGCGAGCGCTGCACCGCGCGCCTGCCCAAGCTTCAACGCGCTTTCCACGTTGCGATTGACGAATACTTTTTCGACGGCCACTTCCTCGGGTTGATGCACGGCGATGAGCTCGGCGACACCCGCGTGGATGCGCGCCAGCCGCTCCACCATTGGCAGACCATCGACCTCGATGCGACCTTGTGCGAGACAGCGGATCTGCGCGCCGTCGACTTCGATCAACCCATAGCCGGTGCGACGCGAACCCGGATCAAGACCCAAGATGCGACACGCACCCAGCGCGACAGGCTTGCGCGGCGCCGCAGACGGCGGCGCAGACGGCTCCGTAACGTCGGTGACCGACGATCGCGGTTGATAGGCCCGCCAGGACTTCGACCGATAACGCGGCATGCGTTCGCGACCCCGGAAAATGCGCCCGAAAACGATGTCGGTATGATACCCGGATTCGGCTGACCCCGAGCAGTTCTACGGCAGCCGATAAGGAGCTCGCCGTGCGCGTCGTCGACGCCGTCCCGCCCGCCATTCAACAGGCTATCGATGCCGCTGCGGCCCTGTTCGAGGACGAGGGCTGGCCGCAGGCCGCGCTCGGCACTGGCGCAGCTGCGGCGGGCGTCGTCGGGGCGCTAACCGACGATGCGGAGCTTGCGGTGGCGGTACTGATCCGCGAGGCGCAGCAACACCCGAGTGCAAGCGCCCTGTGTGAGGCTCCGCTACCGAAGCTGCTGAGCAAGCCGACGCTGGCGGCTATCGACGGGCTGGCGCGACTTGGCGAGTTCACCGATGCAGCACATTGGGATTCGGCGGGCGGATTGCACGAAGCGCAGGCCGAAGTGCTGCGCAAGATGCTGCTGGCCATCGTCGCTGATCCGCGCCTGGTGGTTGCCCGCATCGGCATCCAACTGGCGCGGCTGCGCGCCGCGAAGGGGCTTGAAGGCACCGCGCGGCAGCGACTTGCCGCGGAGACCCGCGCCGTCTTTGCGCCGCTCGCCAATCGGCTCGGCATCTGGCAAGTGAAGTGGGAGCTCGAGGATCTCGCTTTCCGCTATCTCGAGCCGGAGGACTATCGGCGCATCGCTGCAGCGCTCGCCGAGAAGCGTATCGATAGGGAGTGCTACGTCGCGGAGTTTCGCGCTGAACTGCAGCAGCGTCTGCTCGACGAAGCCATCACCGCTGAAGTCAGTGGTCGCGCAAAACACATGTACAGCATCCATCGAAAGATGCAGCGCAAGCAGCTCGCCTTCGAGGAGCTGTTCGACATTCGCGCCGTGCGCATCCTCTGCTCGAGCATTCGCGATTGTTACGCTGCGCTCGGGGTGGTGCACGGCGGCTGGACTTATATTCCGGGTGAATTCGACGATTACATTGCCACCCCCAAGGACAACTTCTACCGCTCGATCCACACCGCCGTGATCGGCCCGCAGTCTTTGCCGATCGAAGTGCAGATCCGTACGCAGGAGATGCACCAGCAGGCCGAGCTCGGTGTTGCCGCGCATTGGTTGTACAAGGAAGGCGGCGCTCGCGATGCGAGCTACGCGCAAAAAATCGAGTGGGTACGCCAACTGCTCGAGCCAGCAGAGGACGGCGCCCGCACTCGGGATGCCGACTTCATCGACCGCGTGCGATCGGATCTGTTCGAGGAGCGCGTCTACGCACTGACGCCTCGCGGCGAAGTCGTCGATCTGCCTCGCGGCGCCACGCCCCTCGATTTTGCTTACCAGGTGCACACCGGGCTCGGCCATCGCTGCCGCGGCGCGAAGATCAACGGGCGGATCGTGCCGTTGACCCAACCGCTCGCCAACGGCGAGGTCGTCGAAATCATCGCCGGTAAAGAAGAATCACCGAGTCGCGATTGGCTGATCCAGGACGGCTACCTCGCCTCGCCTCGCAGTCGCGCCAAGCTGCGCAGCTGGTTCCGGCGGCGCGATGCCGATGTCAACGAAGCGGACGGCCGGGCGATCGTCGAACGGGAACTGGCGCGATTGGGCGTCGGCTTTGATTGTGTGCCAATGCTTGCCCGTGAGCTGAAAGCCTCGGACCCCCGCGAGCTCTTCCGATGGCTGGGTGAGGGAGAAATCAATGTCGCACAGCTATTGCGCCCGCTCGCCGCTCGGGCCGCACCGGCGACACCGTCAGCCCAAGCCGTGCCAAAGCGCCGCAAAACCGCTCTCTCGCGCTCCACGCAGGGACCTCTGCAACTCGTTGGGCTCGGCGACTTACCGCTCACCCTCGGGCGCTGCTGTACTCCCGTCGCACCGGAACCGGTGGTGGGCTATCTGACGCTGGGGCGCGGCGTCACCGGACACGCGGAGCGCTGCGCGAACCTCGCACGGATGCGCACCACGCACGCCGCGCGATGTCTCGAAGTGCAGTGGACGGGAGCTGGGGACGCGAGCGACTGAAAACGGCAAGCGCCAACTGCGATGAATCGCAGCAGCTCAGCGATTGGGCATATCGATCGCGCGCTTGTCGGCCGCCAGAGCCGCCTCGTGCAAGGCCTCCGACAAGGTCGGATGTGCATGGATGGTGCGCTGCAGATCTTCGGCGCTGGCCGAGTACTCCATCGCCAACACCGCCTCACCGATGAGTTCTCCGGCCATCGGTCCGATGATGTGTACCCCGAGAATCTGGTCGTCGTCCTTGGACGCGATGACCTTGGCGAAGCCTTGTCCCGCTTCCATGGCTCGCGCGCGGCCACTCGCCATGAACGGAAAGCTGCCGACTTTGTAGGCTCGCCCGCTGGCTTTGACCTGCTCCTCGGTCGCGCCCACCCAGGCGATCTCCGGCGCCGTATAGATCACCGAAGGAATGGCGGCGTAGTTCACGTGCGAATAGAGCCCAGCGATACGGTCTGCGACCGCGACGCCTTCCTCTTTGCCTTTGTGCGCGAGCATGGGGCCGCGCACGCAATCGCCAACGGCCCACACGTTCTCAACGCCCGTGTGACAGTGGTCATCCACCTTGATGAAGCCGTGCTCATCGACTTGCACGCCCGTACCTTCGGCGAGCAAACCGGTCGTGTTCGGCCGTCGACCAATGCAAACAATCAGTTTGTCGACCGTCAAACTTTGCGTCGCCCCGCCGGCATCGGTGTATTCCACCCGTACGAGCTCACCCTCGACACGCGCCGCGGTGACCTTGGCCTCCGTGCGGATATCGAGCCCCTGCTTCTTGAAGTGCTTGAGCGCTTCTTTCGCCAACTGCTGATCGGCCATGCCCAGGAACGCGGGCATCGCTTCGAGCACCCCCACATCGGCGCCAAGACGACGCCACACGCTGCCGAGTTCAAGCCCAATCACCCCAGCGCCGATCACGCCGAGCCGCTTCGGCACGGCGGGGAACTCGAGTGCACCCCAACTATCGACGATGTGCTGACCATCGAACGGTGCGCTTTTCAGCGCCATCGGCGTCGAGCCACTCGCCAGCACCACATGGCGCGCGGTCAGCGTCTGCTGCATGCCATCGTGCGCCGTGAACTCCACCTGTCGCCCCGGCAACACTCGACCGTGTCCCTGCAGCGCCGTCACACCCGCGGCTTTGAGCAGTTGATTGATACCGCCCGTCATGGTCTTGACGATGCCGGCCTTGCGCTTTTGCATCGCCGCCACGTCAAACGACAGCGCCCCCGTCTTGATGCCGTGGGCCGCGAACTCGCTCTGCGCGCGATGAAAAAGCTCCGAGGACTCGAGCAGTGCTTTCGAGGGAATACAGCCCGCGTTGAGACAAGTGCCACCGAATGCGGTACTACCGTCGTAGTTTTTCCACTCGTCGATACAGGCCACTTTCAGACCATTCTGCCCGGCACGAATCGCAGCAGGGTAGCCGGCGGGGCCTCCACCAATAACGACGACGTCAAATTGACTCATGGCGCTCTCCGCTTCAAATGCCAATCAGCATGCGACCCGGATCGGCGAGGCATTCGTTGAGCGCCACGAGGAACTGCACCGCTTCGCGCCCATCGATGATGCGATGGTCGTAACTGACCGCCAGATACATCATGGGTCGCACTACGACCGCGCCGTTGATCGCCACGGGACGATCCTGCGTCTTGTGCATGCCGAGGATCGCGCTCTGCGGCGCGTTCACGATGGGCGTGGAGAGCATCGAACCGAACACGCCACCGTTGGTAATCGTGAAGGTGCCACCCTGGAGCTCTTCAAGTGCCAACCCGCCCGCACGCGCGCGGGTGCCAAAATCATTGATCTGCCGCTCGATGTCCGCAAAGCTCATGTTCTCGGCATTGCGCAGCACCGGCACAACGAGGCCGCGATCGGTCGATACCGCAACACCGATGTCGTAGAACTCGTGATAGATGATATCGGTGCCATCGACGGCTGCGTTCATCACCGGGAACTTGCGTAGCGCCTCGATGCTCGCCTTGACGAAAAACGACATGAAGCCGAGCTTGACGCCATGCTGCTTCTCGAAACGATCCTTGTGACGGGCGCGCAATTCATTGACGGCAGTCAGATCCACCTCATTGAACGTGGTCAGCAGCGCCGCAGTGTGTTGCGCCTGCACCAGCCGCTCGGCAATGCGCTGACGCAGACGCGTCATGGGCACGCGCTGCTCGGCCCGCGGCCCCGGGGGCGCGACGACTGCCTTCGCTGCAGGCTTCGAAGCGGCGGGAGCTGCCACAGCGGGCGCCGCGGCCTTCTGTTTGCTGGCCTCGGCCATGACGTCGGCTTTAGTCAACCGTCCATCGCGACCCGAGCCGCTGACGGCGGCGGGGTCGACACCGCTCTCCTCCACCGCGCGACGCACGGCCGGACTCAACTTCTCAGCTGCTGCGGATTTGACGACCGGTGCAGCCGCAGCTGCGCTCGCTGCGGGCGTGGCCACCGGCGCAGGCTTCGCCGCAGCGGCACCCGGCTCGAAAATCGCCAGCAGATCGCCGCTCCTGACGATCGCGCCCTGCGCTACCTTGAATTCTTTGATAACGCCCGCTGAAGGCGCAAGCAGCCTGGTGAG